>JACQHO010000180.1 GCA_016198945.1 Nitrospirota bacterium
CAGCCGCGGCTGACGCTGAATCCGATGGTTCCGATCGAGACGATGACGGCCTATATCGTCCAGGTCAGTTTGGGGGACACGCCCTATGGGACGATTGAATATCGAACGATCTTCGCGGTCGGGATGATGTTGTTTATGAGCACACTGGCCCTGAACCTGATCAGCCACTGGCTGCGCGAGCGTTTCCGGGAGCAATACGAATGAAGGTCGGGCACCAGGAACGCCGCAGAATGCTGGCGAATCGTTACCGCACCGATTTCCTGTTTCGAATCTGCGCCGTGGCGATGCTTCTCATCGGTCTGGGGACCCTCGCCGTGCTTCTGATCGATGTACTGATGGATGGAGCTGGGAAGCTGAGCTGGTCCTTTCTGACCAGCTTTCCATCCCGCAAACCCGAACAGGCCGGCGTCCTGTCACCCCTCGTCGGGACGCTTTATCTCATGCTTTTGACGGCTGCGCTCGCGCTTCCGGTCGGCGTGGGGGCGGCGGTTTATCTGGAGGAATATTCAAAGCAGAACTGGTTTTCACGTATCATCGAGATCAATATCGCCAACCTGGCCGGCGTTCCGTCCATCATTTACGGGTTGCTCGGGTTGGAGCTTTTTGTGCGGGCGATGAAGCTTGAGCGAAGCCTCCTCGCCGGGTCGGCGACCATGGCGCTTTTGGTTCTTCCCATTATCATCATTTCGGCGCGGGAAGCGCTTCGGGCGGTCCCCTCCTCGATTCGAGAGGCCTCGTTGGCCCTTGGGGCAAGCCAATGGCAGACCGTCTGGAACCATGTGCTGCCCCTGGCCTTTCCCGGCATCCTGACCGGATCCATCCTGGCCTTTTCCCGCGCGATCGGAGAGGCCGCTCCCTTGATCACGATCGGCGCGCTGACCTATATCGCTTTT
This sequence comes from Nitrospirota bacterium, assembly GCA_016198945.1. GTDB lineage: Bacteria > Nitrospirota > Nitrospiria > JACQBZ01 > JACQBZ01 > JACQFA01. Next base: position 894 of record JACQHO010000180.1, read on the forward strand.
CTTCCGGACGGTCTGCTGGCCCCCTTCACCGTGATGCCGATTCAGATCTTCAACTGGGTCTCGCGTCCGCAGAGGGGCTTCCATGAGATCGCGGCGGCGGCGATCCTTGTGCTGATGGCGGTTTTGATTCTGATGAATGCGCTGGCCGTCTATCTGCGTCAGAAGTATCAAAAGAGGATCAATCTGTAAACCACACCGAGCGTAGCGATGGATACGACTTCACCGACGGCATTCCAGATCCGGGATCTCAACTCCTGGTACGGCGAGCGGCAGGCCCTGAGCAAGATTTCACTGTCCATTCCGGAACACCGGATCACCGCGATCATCGGGCCGTCGGGATGCGGCAAAAGCACGTTCATCCGATGCCTGAACCGGATCAATGATCTGATTCCGGGTTTCCGGGTCGAGGGCCGGGTCCTTTTCAAAGACCAGGACATCAACGATCCGGCCATGGACCCGATCGAAATCCGTTATCGGATCGGAATGGTCTTTCAGAAACCGAATCCCTTTCCAAAATCGATCTACGACAACATTGCCTATGGCCCCTTTCTGTGGGGCACGAAAAAAGGGCCGCCCATGGACGCGACGGTCGAGGAAAGTTTGAAACGGGCGGCGCTATGGGACGAGGTGAAGGACAAGCTTCATCAAAGCGCGCTGGCGCTCTCGGGCGGACAGCAGCAGCGGCTCTGCATCGCCCGCGCCCTGGCCGTCGAACCCGATGTTTTGCTTCTGGACGAGCCGTGCTCGGCGCTGGACCCGATCGCGACGGCGCGGATCGAAGAGTTGTTGCTCGAACTCAAGAAATCCTATACGATTGTGATCGTCACGCACAACATGCAGCAGGCCGCGCGGGTCTCGGATGTCACGGGATTCTTCCTGATGGGCGAGTTGATCGAATTCGGCGAGACGAAGCAGATCTTCACCAATCCAAAGGATCGCAGGACGGAAGATTACATCACGGGGAGGTTCGGGTAAGACCCATGGCAAAAGGCAAAAGTCAAAAGGTAAAAGGAATGGGGGAGGAATAATGCTACGGCATTTTGACGAGGAACTCAAGACCCTCAAGGAGAAGATCCTCCGGATGGGCGCGCTGGTCGAGGAGCAGATCGCCCATGCGATCAAGGCGCTGGTGGACCGGGACTCGAATCTGGCACGGCGGGTGATCGAGAACGACCACCAGGTGAATGCGATGGATGTCCAGATCGACGAGGACTGTCTCCGTCTGATCGCGCTCCATCAGCCCATGGCGAAGGACCTGCGTTTTCTGACGACGGCGATGAAGATCTCGACCGAGCTGGAGCGGATGAGCGACCTGGCCGAGAATATTTCGGAGCGCGCGATCGAGCTGAACGAAGAGCCGCAGCTCAAGCCGTTTATTGATATTCCCCGGATGGCTGAACATGCACAGCGGATGGTCAAGGAGTCGCTGGACGCTTTCGTGAACCAGGATTCGGAGCTGGCCCGCAAGGTCTGCCGGGATGACGATTTCATCGATGATTTAAACCACCAGATTTTCAGGGAGCTCCTGTCCTTCATGATCGAAGACCCGCAAACCACGACCCGGGCAATCCGGATCAGTTTCGTCTCCAAAAACCTGGAGCGGCTCGCCGATCACGCCACGAACATTGCGGAACTGGTCGTCTATCTTGTCGAGGGGAAGATTATCCGACACACCGGTCCGTGATTTTTCGGCCCGCCCCGCAGTTGACTTCAAACCCTGTCAATCGTTACTATAGCGAACCGCGGTCGCGGCGGTTTGTCCCCGCTGTTGCGAAAGTCACCTTGGAGAATGTCATGAGACGTCCGGGTTTCAAAACGATCGTGCTGAGCGGATTGTTTTTCCTTCCGTTGTCGGCGTCGGCGGCCGAGAATCTGACCGATCTGCTGATTCAAAAGGGAACGATCACAAAAGAAGAGGCCGAATCGGTACAGAAACGGTCGATCGCGTCCGTCGTGGACAAGATCGCGCTGTACGGCGACTTCCGGCTCCGGCAGGAGACGCAGTGGTTTGCCGGCTCCGGCAACGGCTCCAAAAACAGGAACCGGCAGCGCTTCCGTCTCCGCATCGGGGGCGACATTCAGGAAGGCCCGATCATGGTCCGCCTTCGACTGGCCTCGGGCACCGGAGAGCATTCCTCGACCAACCAGTCTTTCGGCAAGCTCTCCTCCCAGAAGGAAATCTGGATCGACCGAGCCTATTTGGAATACACGGGGATTTCCGGGACGACCCTGCTCGGGGGACGGATGGCCAATCCGTTCTTCATGAATCTCACCGGCGACCTGGTCTGGGACGATGATTACAACCCCGAAGGGTTTGCCGAGCGGTATACGATGAAGCTGGGTGAAGGCGG
>JACQHO010000181.1 GCA_016198945.1 Nitrospirota bacterium
CTTTTCAAAGAAGGCCAGGGCGCCGTCGTCGAAGGGTTTTGGGATACTCAGAAGCGGTTCCATTCCAACATGATCATGGCCAAACATTCCGAGGACTACATGCCCATCGAGATGAAACAGGCCGGAATCCAGCTCCCCAAGAAGGACCTTCTGAAAAGCCTGCAACAATAAACGGATCACCGAAACGAGTGTTGAATGTTTATTGAGATCGGTCACTTTGCCGTTGTAGTCGCGTTGGTCCTGTCCGTCATCGGCATCGTCACCCCCATCCTCGGATTAAAAACCAGCCGGCCCGATTGGGTCCGGACCGCCCGTCAGGCCGTGACGTTGAATTTCTTTCTCGTCTCGATCGGCATGGCCGCCATGATCTATGCCTATCTCACCAATGATTATTCCGTCAAGTACGTCGCGGCGACCTCCAACAGCAAGCTTCCGGTCTTCTACCAAGTGGCCGCTCTGTGGGGAGGCCATGAAGGCTCCCTCTTGCTCTGGGTCTGGATTCTGACGGCCTACAGTTCCCTGGTCGTCTGGATGCATTGGAGAACCCAGCCCGTCACCATGCCGTATCTGCTTTCCGTGCAGTCCTTGATCATGTTCGGATTCCTCTCGATGATCGTCTTCCTTTCCAATCCATTCGAACGGATCTATCCGGTTCCGCTGGACGGAAAGGATCTCAATCCTCTGCTGCAGGACCCCGCCATGGTGGTTCATCCGCCGATGCTCTATCTGGGATATGTCGGTTTCTCGATCCCGTTTGCCTTTGCGATGGCGGCCCTTTTCTCCGGGCGGTTGGGCGAGGAATGGATAAAAGTGACTCAGCGATGGACGCTTTTCGCATGGATCGCCCTGACCACGGGCATCCTGATGGGCGGGTACTGGGCCTATTATGAACTCGGCTGGGGCGGCTACTGGGGGTGGGACCCGGTCGAGAACGCCTCGTTCATGCCCTGGCTGGTGGGCACCGCATTCCTCCACTCGGTCATGGTCCAGGAAAAACGAAAAATGTTCAAGGTCTGGAACCTTTTTCTGATCATCGTGACCTTCTCACTATCGCTGATCGGGACCTTCCTGGTGCGGAGCGGCGTCCTCTCATCGGTCCATACCTTCGCAACCGACCCCGGACGGGGATTATATATCCTGATCTTTCTCGCCTTCATGCTGGCCCTGGGATTTGGAACGCTGATCGTGCGATCGGGACGGCTGAAGAGCCGGGTCGAGTTGGACTCGATCGTCTCCAAAGAGTCCGTTTTTCTTTTCAACAATCTGTTCTTTCTGGTCGCCGCGGTCACCGTTTTTCTGGGAACCCTCTACCCGCTTCTGATCGAGACACTCAAGACGGCCAAGGTCAGCGTCGGACCCCCGTATTACAACGCGGTCTTCATGCCGGTGGCACTGGGCCTCCTATTGATGATGGGAATCGGGCCCTCCATCGCCTGGCGCAAGGCCTCTCCGGATAACCTGAAAAAGAACTTCCTGATCCCGATCGTCGTTGCCGTGATCACGACCGCCGCCGCATGGCTCATCGGAATCCGGACGGTCTTCGGGATGGCCGGGGCCCTGACGGTCTCATTTGTCTCCGCGACGATCGTCATGGATTTTGCGAAAATTTCGGCGCTCTGGGCCCGGCGTTATGAGATTAACTATTTGCATGCGTTCTATCGAGCCTTCACAAACAACCAGCGGCGGTATGCGGGCATCGTGACCCATATCGGCGTTCTGGTGATGGTGGTCGGAATCATCGCCTCCACCATCTATCAGGTCGAAAAAGTGGTTCCCATGCATATCGGCGATACGTTGCAGCTCAAGGCTTACACCATTCGGATGGCCGGGTTGCGCGAAGTCTCCGGAGCGAACTGGATGGGGCAGGAAGGCCTCTTCGAGGTGTACCAGGGAGACCGCCTGATCACGGTGCTCAGACCCCAGAAGCGAATTTACAATGCATCCCAGACCCCCACCACGGAATCCGCCATCCACACCATTTATCTGGGACACATCTTTCTGACGATGCCCGATATCCAGCCGGAAGGCGTCACGGTTCGAGGGCTCGTCAATCCCCTCGTACTGCTCGTCTGGATCGGCGGCGGCATCATGGCGTTGGGGGTCATTCTCAACATTTTCAGACCGAGGATGAAGACCGGCGCATGAAGACCTGGCATTTTATCCTTGTGCTGGCCGTTGCGGGGCTTTTGACCCTTTTTTACAAGGGGCTTTGGGGCGATCCCCGTGCGATTCCGACCGTGCTGATCGGCACACAGGCCCCGATGATTTCCGGGCCGGAGGTTCGGACCGGGGAAACCATCTCGACGGACCGCTTCCATGGGAAAGTGATCCTGCTCAATTTCTGGGCCTCGTGGTGTCTGGAATGCCGCACGGAGCATGAAAACCTTTTGGCGATCAACCGGCGATTCAGTCAGCATCCGGATTTTGTCATGCTGGGAATCAATTACCAGGATCGGGAAAAGGACGCACTGGAATATCTTCAGGTTTACGGCAGCAACTTCGACCATGTCCGTGATATCAAAGGAGCGATTTCGATCGACTACGGCGTGTACGGCGTTCCGGAAACATTTGTGATCGACCAGCAGGGCATTATCCGGTATAAATACGTCGGCCCGCTCGTGGGAGCGGTCTACAGCAATTTGACCGAAACCATTCTTCAGCCGCTCTTGGAGCGGCGACCCTCCCCGAGTTCATGAAAAAAACCTTGATCATCACACTGATTCCGTTTCTCCTCTTATTCTCGACCGTTTCGTCCCGATTGACCGCGACGACGGTTGAAGAGGAGAAGATCGACCTGCAGGTGCGCGAGATTGCGAAGACGCTCCGCTGCACGATCTGCCAAAACGAGTCGATCTGGGAATCGCAGGCCGAGCTGGCCCATCAGATGCGCGCCCTCGTCAAGGAACGACTCCTGAAGGGCGAGTCGCCGGAGGAAATCCGGGCTTATTTTTTGAGCCGCTACGGCGATTACATTCTCCTGGCGCCTCAAAAAAGCGGACTGAATTGGCTTCTCTGGGCCGGGCCGTTTGTCCTCCTTGCCGCCGGGGGCCTGTTCCTTTATCGAACCCTCTCGGGCTGGGTGGCCCGGGATGGCGCTGAAAAACAGGACGTTCCCCCGCCGATTGATGACCGTCTCCGCAAGCGGATCGAAGCGGAACTCCATTCCCGGGAAGACTAAAGAAGGGATCAAGAAATACGACCATGATCGCATTTTATCTCATCGCCGGCCTGCTGCTCATTGTTGTGATCGTCGTACTGTCCTATCCTTTCTGGAGCAAAACGGCCGACCCCATCCCAATGGGTCTCGCAGCCCAGGCGGATCAGGAACGCATCGATCTTGAAATCGAAAAACAGACGCTGTTAAACTCCCTGGCCGAACTGGACCTCGATCTGGCTCAAGGCCGGCTTACCGGGTCGGATTACGAGCGCCTCAAGGCCGTGGATGAGAA
>JACQHO010000173.1 GCA_016198945.1 Nitrospirota bacterium
GCTGAAAACGGCCAGGATCTGTCCCCCGCTGCGTCTTTTCCGCCGTTCGTCCAGCGCGGTCTGGACCATCTTCCGGACTTCCACCGCCTCATCCCCCAGGGGGAGATACCCCCGGATTCCGAGTTGCATCGCGCGAAAGATCAAATCCAGATCTTTTTTGGGAGCCGTAAAGAAGATCAGGCTCTCAGGAAAGGTTTTCATCAGACGCTCGGCCAGCCCGAACCCTTTGTCCGGATCGGCTTCCAGATCGATGAAGACGGCCGTCGTCGGAACATCCTTCACGGCCGCAAAGCCTTCGTCATAGTCAACCGTTCGGCTGACCTCGACCTGCGACGCGAGCAGCTTCTGCAGCCGATCGAGCGTCGCCGGGTTTCCGCCGATCAGCAATCCCGTCGCACGTTCAGGCAAGGGAGTCTCTCCTTGTTCTCATGATTCCGTTCATTATTTATCAACCCCCACCGCCCCGCTCGGACCGGCCGATGGCTGGGCCTTCACCTTCTCAAGCGATTCCCCTTTCAGTGTTCCCAACAGAAAAAGCCGTGCGTTGTCCGGGTCAAAACTCTGGTCCTCCCCCGGCAACGGAGGCATTTGTTTGGCCTCGACCGGCTGCGCGAGTTTCGGCGTGACGACAATCAGGAGTTCCGTCTCTTCCCGCTGGTACTGGACGCTGCGAAACAAGGCGCCGATAATGGGGATGCTTCCCAGAACCGGGATCTTGTCGATCTGCGAAACGACGCGGTCCGACAGCAGCCCGGCAATCGCAAAACCCTGTCCGTCCTTGAGCTGAACCGTCGTCTCGGCGCGACGGGTGGTCAGGCCCGGCACGGACAGCCCTCCCACATTGACGGCCGCGGTAAAATCCAGGTTGCTCACCTCGGGCAGCACCTTCATGCTGATCGTCTCCCTCCCGATCACGGTCGGAAGGAATTTCAAGCGGATCCCGAATTCTTTATACTCGATCGTAATCGTATTTTCCCGCTGGGCCACCGGGACGGGAAATTCCCCGCCCGCGAGGAAGCTCGCCTCCTGCCCGCTCATCGCGATCAAGGTCGGCGTGGCCAGTGTTTTGGACAGCCCCTGGCCTTCCATGAGACTCAGGATGCCGCCCAGACTGTCCCCCCGGATGCCGACCGCCACCTGGAAGGCGTCCAAAACCGTGGGCCGCGTCGCGTCCGTTCCGGCCCCCCGGCCGGTATAACCGATCGAGAGCTTGTCGCCATGGGACACAAAGTTGAGCCCCAGCTTCCGCATGGCCGACCGCGAAACCTCCGCGATCTGGACCTCGAGCTGGACCTGCTGGCTCCCGCCCACCCTCAACAGATTGGTCGTTTTATCCGTGTAGGCTCGTACGATCGCCAGTGCGTTGTTCATCTCCTCCAGATCCGTCACCTCGCCGGAAAGAATCACCCCGTCACGGGCGCCGCTCACCACGATTTTCGATTGCGGAATGAGCGCCGCCAGCCGTTCACGGATCTGGCCGATATTGACGTTGATCTCGAGGTCGTAGAAAATGCTTTTCCCTTCCGAGGTCATTAGAATCAGCGTCGCCAGACCCGGTCTTTTCCCGTTCACGAGAACCTGTCTCGGAGTGATCACCTGAACGTCCGCCATCTCCGGATCGCTGATCACGACCCGGTTCACGGCCGTCTCCAGATCCACCAGGCGGGATTGGCCGACCTGGAACTGAATTCGAAGCATCGGCGCCGCGGCCGTGGACTTTTCACCTTCCTGCGAAGGGCCCTGAACCGTTACGCCGAGCGAAGATCCGATTTCCAGCCGGTAAAAGGAGATGCGGTTTTGGGGATCCCAGAAAATCATGGTGGTCGTTCCGGCCCGCTTCGCGTTGATCATGATCTGGCGGGGATTGACCACCTGCACCTCGGCCAGTTCGGGATCGTTTACGGAGGCGCCGGCGATATCCTGGCCCAGATCCATGATCTTTGAATGGCCGACCAGGAGACGAACAACGGAGGATTTTCCCGTCTCCTGGGCAAAGGCCTCCGGCCCGCCGAGAGCAAGGATGAAAATCAGGAGGATAAGAGCGATGACGAATCCAACTATGGTTGAGTTTCGGGCTGAGTTTCGAATTTTTGCTCCTCCTTTTGGCTGCCGCGGAAAATCTCAATCGTTGTTTCGGACTGGCCGGACCTGGTCTGGGGCGCAACCGATTTCTGGGGTTCCGCCTCGGTCCGGGGCGGAGCCGAAATCGGCTTCGGCGATGCGGGTTTGCCCAACAGATTCTCCGGACTGCTTCCTCGAGTCGTTTTTTCCGAGAGATCAACGGCGCTGCGCATCACGAGCTGTATCTGACCCTGGGAGGTGGCCAGCACAAGCCGCTCGGCCTCGTCCGGCGAGACCAGCAACGTGACGGTTGAAACTGCCTTCGGCTTACCGTCCTTCCCGGGCTCCATCTGCTGGCCGACGCTCAGCACCTTGATCTTCTGAAGCACCGTCTTGGTCACCATCGCTCCCCGGCTCTGCTCCATCATCGTCGCGATCACATCCACGAAATCGCCGGGGCTCAGGAAGCCGGCCACGCCAATCACATCGTTGGCCCGGACCGTGATCGCCCGCTGCCCTTCCGGAATGACGGATTGAAGTCCGCCGCCCAACCCGGTCGCGACCAGCTTTCCTTCTAAGATCGGCTCTTCATCAAAAATATTCATCTGGCTGACCCGTCCGATCACATCTTCGACCGATCGAAACGAGGTTTTAGGAGCGGCATCCGGAGGAACCTGGACGACCTTGAGATGCTGTCGTTCGATACTCGCGGCCAGCGGAATCGGTTGCGCGGCCACGACCATCGTGACCAGATTGGACTGTGCGCCCTGAGTTCGATCAAGAAAACGGCTTTGATTTTCGAGGTAACGCGAGACGGCAAACGAGGCAACCACCCCCACGCCCACCGCCAAGCCCAACACCATGACCCCACGCAAACGTTTCACACCAGACCCCTTTCCAGATTTATTAATTGTTAAAGCTCAGCACGGCCGTTTCAGCAAGATCCCAGGTGCCCGGGCCGGA
>JACQHO010000194.1 GCA_016198945.1 Nitrospirota bacterium
AATTCGTATCGCCGGCCGCGCTCTCGATCTTTTTGGCCAGGGCAAAATCCTTTTGTGTCAACCCCCCCGCCGAATGGGTCGAGAGAACCATCGTGACCTTCCGGTAATTGATCGTGATGTCGGGGTGATGATCCGCAGCCTCGGCCAGCTCGGCCACGCGGTTCACGAATCGAATGGCCGGCATGAAGGACTCAAAGGCGTACTGCTTTTTTATCGTGTTGTCGGCCAACCGCCAGTCGGAGAGTTCTTTGAGCCGCTGCCGGATCTCGGTCGTCGTTAATTTTTCAGCCATACGGTCTCCTTCTTGAAGTCTCTATTGACATTTTATTCCGCAAGGCATACATAAAGCAATCATGGAGCGAGCCGGCCCGGGATTTCTGATCAACCTGCTGCATTGGATCGCCCTCTCTCTACTCGATCTTCTCTTCCGGGTTTTCAACCGCGTTGAAGTCCATGATCGTGAACATATCCCGTCGCGCGGCGAACGGGGGGTGCTGTTTCTGTCGAATCATATCTCTGCGCTGGACCCGTTTCTGATCGGGATCACGGCCATGCCGCGTTTCTCACCCGTCTGGTGGCGGGCCGCCGCGAAGGAGGAGCTTTTCACCCGCGTGTTCTCGAGAGCGGTGATGTATTTGATCGGGGCTTTTCCGGTCAAACGGCGGCAGCGCGATATCGGGTCCATGGACCGGATGGCGGAGGTTTTAAAAACCGATGTCCTGGTTGTTTTTCCGGAGGGGACCTGGTCCTCAACGGGCGAGATGCTTCCGGGCCGTCCCGGGGTCGGCAAGGTGATCTATGATGCCCGCCCGCCCAAGATCATCCCGGTGGCCGTGAAAGGCACGGATGAAATACTCCCACGGGGTTCATGGATTCCAAGAATCGGCCGTCGGGCCGCGATCATTTACGGTCCGCCGATGGACCTCGAACGGTTTTACCAACGTCCGCCGGATCTGGAGACGTCGCAACAAATCGTGAACGCTGTGATGGAGGAAATCCGCAGGCTGCATGCTCTGTTGTAGGGGCGGGTTTGAAACCCGCCCCTACATTCAGCCGATCAATGGATCGCGGTGCTTTCCGGTGCATGGGTCGGAGCGGGCGGTCTTGAATAGTCCACAAAGGCGCTTTCATAGATTTCCTCGACATCCCGCATGCTCGGGTGGGAGGGATGGGTCTCCATGAAGGCATCCTGCATCGCGAGCTGACTCAGTTTCGAGATGGCCTCCCTTTCCACGCCCACTTTATCCAGCGTGGTGGGCAGCCCGATCTCCACGATCAATCGTTCGACGGCCCCGATCGCCTTTTCGGCCGCCTCCGGCTTGCTTAAATCGCCGATGGATTCACCCAGGGCCGCGGCCACGTTCACCATCCGGTCCATGTTCACGTTTAAATTGTAACGCATTACATGGGGCAGCAGGATCGCGTCGCTCACGCCCTGAGGAACCCCGAACAGCCCGGCGATCGGATGGCCCATGGCATGGACCGCGCCGGAGTGGGCGTTGGTAAAGGCCAGTCCGGCCTCAAAGGCCGCAATTGCCATCTGTTGACGCGCCCCGATGTTTCTTCCATCGGCAACGGCCGTCCGCAGCGATTCTGAAATCAGGCGTATTCCGTGGAGCGCCTTGGCGTCGGTCAGAGGGTTGGCCCAGCTCGAAAAGTAGGCCTCGATGCAGTTGGACAACGCGTCCATGCCGCAGCGGGCCGTCAATTCGGGCGGCATCGACAGGGTCAGAAGGGGGTCGATAAAAACCGCCTCCGGGATGATCCTCCGGCTGAAGATTTCGATCGCTTTTCGCGTCCGGGTGTCCTGGACGACACAGAACTGGCTGACTTCACTCCCGGAGCCGGCCATCGTCGGCACGGCATACAGACATGGGATCGGTTTTGGAACCTTGTCGACGCCTTCATAATCCTGGATTTCTCCCCCGTTGGAGAGCAGGATGCCGACCGCCTTCGCCGTATCGAGGGTGCTTCCGCCTCCGACCGCGATGATGAGATGGATCTGTTCATGCCGGAACCGGCCGAAGACGTCGGCGACCGCGGCGTCGGGAACCTGGGGCTTGACCTGATCGTAAACCCTGAACTCGATCCCGGCTTCGGCAAGCGAATTCATCAACGGCGCCGCAAGATCATGTTGACGGACGCCTTCATCCATCAGGATCACGGCCCGGCGGATATGGTTTCGCGCGGCATATGCTCCCACCTCGGCCGAGGCGTTGCTTCCAAAAACGGCCTCCTTCGGCCAGCTGAATACGGTCATCGGCTGTGTCATGACATTCACCTCATTTCTCGATTGATTGTAATAAGGCAGCCATGTTGTCTGCCCGATTTCGCTTTCAAGAACCCATGGTTTGAGAGGATCTTTGTTAATCGTGACGCCCAGCCAGGTCATCGCGGTGATCAGGCCGGCCAGCGCAGGCAGGCCGTACTCCACGAACCCGCCGACTCCGCGAAATCCTGTCAGGATTTCATGGACGACCCCGACCAATTGAGCATAGTCCTCCGGTTTTCTCCGCCAGGAGAGGTCGGCATTCAACTCGGTCAAAATACGCCGTGTCCACTCCCGGTAGGATTCGTCAAACAGCCGCGCGGACCGATGAGCGGATGTAGTTGCCTCCTGATAGATCAGGGGGATCGCCTTTTGGAATCCGGCTTCCTGCGCCGTCAGCGACCGGACCCGGGATTCCAGGCGGCGGGCCACGCGTTCCTCGCTGATTCTTACCCGGTTCATCTCGCGCTGGAAGGCGGCAAGAAAGGCCGGCCCGCTTTCCGGCGATCGCCGGAAGGCCGCGAGAACGGCCCTCCCCAGTTTTTCCTGCCGTCGGGCCGGAAGTTCCTGATTAAACCGCCGGAGTTCTTCGCTGG
>JACQHO010000175.1 GCA_016198945.1 Nitrospirota bacterium
GAAGAGGAGATGGGGATTCCTCTTTACCCCAAGTCCGAATTCATCCCGAATGCCCGCGGGGAATGGGTTTTTGTTTCAAAGGATCCTCTGCCCAAGGTGTCTGATTTTTTCAAAAAACAGCTTAAGAAGCCGCCGATGTCCTTTAAGGATTTTAAGAAAAAATATGAAGACGGATTCGGAGAAACGGAGGAGGGATCTCCATCGAACAAACCGAGTCTGATCTTTGTGGCGCAGGAACAGCAATTCCAGGGGAGAAATTATCCGGCAAAGCTGATTTTCCTCCAGGTCAAAAAGCAGGAGACCGAGATCATGATCTTCAACGCCCTGGGCGCGTCGGATTGAATCCGCTTGCGGCCTTGACAACATCAAGGGGCGTTGATATGATCCTTCCCGTTCAACGGAAATATCCAGGAGCCTCTTTACATACGTAGCTGTTCTGTTCATTGACGGCCGGGCCGACCCTGGCCGTGGAAAGTGAGCTGACCCAGCTATCTGACCCCGGATTCAGTTATGAATCCAGCGGCGGATGCCTGGGTCTTTTTTTGTGGCGACAATTTCCTTCGGTCGGTTAGAATGGAACCGAGTGGATCGTGAAATTCGCGCCCGCAACGATCGTGAGAAGGGTAAAACGATGAAGCCGAACGGGAGAACGCTGATCTTCGGTGGACAGGCCCGACTGCCGAAGGAGATCTCCGCAAACGAGGTGTTTCAGGTGATTGCGGAGGTCGACCTGCAGACCGGAAAGGTGCGGGACGTGGATTTTACCCCTTGTCCGCCGTCGATCGCGCGCATGTTGAAACGGCTGATGGTCGAGATGTCGATGCCGGACGACGTCAACGATCTTCTGATCGAGATCGAGCACCGGCTTTTTCATAAATGCAAGAAGGCCGTGATCACGGCCATTAAGGATTTGGTCCGGGAATTCAGGGAGTATCAATACCGGATGACCAAGAGCTCCTATCCGTCCACTGAAGGCTGAGATTCTTACTCACGAGCGGTTTCTTGCGGGATGAGCGACGGGGCGTTGCCGAACAAGACCATCTTGATTGCGGACGACGAGCCGCATCTGATCCGTTCCCTCTCCTATGTTTTGAAAAGGGAGGGGTATCGCGTGGAGTCGGCCTTGGACGGACCCGAGGCGATGTCTAAGATTGAATCCTTCCGGCCCGACCTTGTTTTTCTCGATTTGATTCTTCCCCGTATGGACGGATTCGAGATCTGCCGCCGGATTAAAAACCGGGGAGATCTTCGTTCCATCTATGTCATCATCCTGACGGCCAAGGGCCAGGGGGCGGATCGGAAAAGAGGCCTCGAAGCCGGGGCGGATGCCTTTATGACCAAACCGTTTTCTCCCAAGGAAATTATCGACACGCTACGACGGGTTTTCGGTTCGTCCGACAGTCCCTCCGACCCCCCTCGTCTGTAAGTCCTGCTCCAGGTTGATCAGAACGTCCCTCCCGGCGTTTTCGACCACGCCGCGAAACAGGGATTCATCGGCATATAACTCATTCACCGAACGGCCGGCCGGAGAGGCCTGCTCCCAGGCTGTTTTATCCCAGGCCCGTAGGCAGGCCCGCGCGATCAAATGGCTCAGCGGCGGCGGGTTGTAGAGCATTTTCTTGATCGTGACCGGGTTCAGGGAGAGCGGGTTGTAGCCGTTGGAGAGATAGCCTTCCTGAATCAGGCGTTGCTCGAAACCGGTATGAGGTTGGACCCCCAGAAAAAAGAGCATGGGGAAGACGCGGTCGTCCCCCAGGATCGCCGCGATCTTCTTGTAGGATTCCACGCTTTCCATCAAGGTGGCTTCGGTGTCGCCGGGGGAGTTGAGCGAATAGTTCAGGACGAGTTTTCCCCTGAATCCGGCTTCTTTCAGATGCCGGCAGCCGTCATAGAGATTGTCCAGACGGAAACCCATATGCAGCTCGTTTAAAACCGCCTGGGAGCCGGAGGTGATCGCCACCTCCAGGTCGCCCACACCGGACCGGACCATGCGTCGGGCCAGGTCGGGCGTGATCAGACTTGTCCGGACATAGCCCGACCAGGTCAATTCCAGTTTCTCGGCAATGATCCGTTCCAGAATTTCGTTGCATTGGGGCAGGGCCTCGCTGCCCGTGATGAACTGGGCGTCCGTGAACCAGAAGTTTCGCGTGCCCCACTGGCGATAGTGCTGCAGAATGTCCTGCACGACCCGTTCCGCCGCGCGGTAACGGACCCGCTTTCCCTCGATGTAGGGATATTCGCAGAACTGGCAGTCGTACGGGCAACCCCGCTTGGACTGAACCCCCACACAGCCGTTTTTGTAGGAGAGATGCTGGGGAAAAATCGAGGTAAGATAGGGCAGGTCGATGATCAATTCCTGAATCGATGTGATTGCGGTCTTGACGCCCCGGCGGACCTGGGACCCCATGCGAATGATCGATCGTTCATCCTGCAGGTCCTTCCCTTCGATCACCTTGAGCAGCGCGTCTTCACCCTCTCCCATCAGCCCGATGGTGCCCTCCGGAAGCCGATGGATCAGTTGATCGGCAAAGACGCTGAAGGCCCCGCCGCCGACGAGGATCCGCTTCCCCGGAAATTGCCGGTGGACCGTCCAGAAGTACGACAGAATGTCCCGGATGCCCCGATAGTAAGTCCAGAGGTACCCCAGGCCCTTGATCGAGGCGACGAGCTTCTTCAGCGGGTTCGTGGAGTAATAAAAATTGAAGGCGTATTTCA
>JACQHO010000179.1 GCA_016198945.1 Nitrospirota bacterium
CTCCCATACCGGTAAAGAGCACCGGGGCGGTGAAGCCCGATTTCCCGTTGGAGACGAGCAACTTGCGCTCTTCAGTCAGCTCCTGAAAGGCGTCGGCGAACATCGCCTTGTGCAACTCGCAGTAAGGGTCATGGGCCTGAATCGACCCGCCATAGAAGTACGCATGCTCCACGTCACCCCCGCCGCAGAGAAATTTCAGCGGACACTCCCGGCAGATCGGTTTCTCTTCGACGGTCGCCGATTGAAACGCCTGAGCCACATCGCTCTTTCGCCAGATCTCCTGGAGCGACTGATCGAGGATGTTCCCGCAATACAGTTCGGGTACGTTGGCCATCGCGGCCGACGGATAGACACTGCCGTCGGCATAGACGCAGAGGCTCGACATTCCGGCGCTGGCCAGATCGCGCTTGGTGCCCGCCGGGTAGCGGAGTCGCGCCTTGACCGCTTCATGGTTGTCGACCCGAACGCCCACGGCGCGGCCCGCGTCTCTGGCTCGACGGACGACCCCGATCACTTGCTCAATCAGCGGCGTGCGGTCTGTACCCTGCTCGTCAGCGCGGCCGCGTTTGTGCAGCCAGAGGAGATGGTGCGTCGTGCCGCCGAGTTCACCGACCAGCCGCGTGACGTTCGGGACATCATCAGCGTTGACGGCGGTGATAACCGTGCTCACGGTGACGGAGAGACCCGCGCCGATTGCCGATCTGATACCGTTGACGATCTTTTGGAAGCTGCCGATCCCGCGGATTGGGTCGTTGATCGTGGAGGTCGAGCCATCGAGGCTGATCTGGAGCCGAAGGCGCGCGGCGTCCCGTTGTTTCAGTTCCGCCAATTTGGCGTCGGTCAACAGGATGCCGTTGGTCAGGATCGCCAGTTCGGCTTTCGGATCAGACAAGGTCGCATCGATAAGCTCAAAAAGATCTTTGCGAAGAAAGGGTTCACCGCCCGTGAAGAAAAATCGGCGGGCGCCGAGCGCCTGGGCTTCGGCGAGGACCTTCTGGAACTGCTCGGTCGATAAGCCCTTGTCCCCCTCGGGTCCCGAGGAGACAAGGCAATGGCTGCAAGCCAGGTTGCACGAGTTATTGGTGTGGAGCCAGAGCTCGGAGAGCGTTCGGCTGGTCAAGTATGCCGAACGGCCCGGATAGGCCCTGCGGGCGATGGGTAAAGTGGAAAGCAGTTGCTGGCGCAGGGCATCCTGAGTAATCGTTTCTACATGCTGCCAGCTTTTGGCCGGCTCATAGCCGGTCTCGGCGGCATAGGCGCGGACGACCTCACCGAATGTCCGTTTTCCATCGAAGAGCGCCAAGATCCGACTTCCCGTCTCGTTGGTGCCGGCCCAATTGGGGCCGGTCGGATCAAGCAGAATGGTCACGCCGTTGATCCGGCTGCGTTCCAGCGTCGGTTTATGTAAAACCGTTTCGTCCGTCAAAATCATGGGGACACACCTCCAATCCCGTAAATAGTTAATACATTAAAACAACAGATGATATTCGACCTTTGAAATTTACCGCATCCACGCGAACCATTTTCCGAGGATCTTTTTCCTGCCTTCCGTTAATTTTGTCTTCCGCCAGGCGGTGGCCGTCTTCTTGATCACCTCGGCCTGGGTCGGGTAGGGGTGAATGGTCGAGGCGATCGCGGCGAGCCCGGCGCCCGCCTTCATCGCGACGGTGATTTCGCTGATCAGATCGCCGGCGTGAGCGGCGACAATAGTCGCGCCGACAATGCGATCCGTGCCTTTCCGGACATGAAGACGGGCGAAACCCTCTTCCTCACCGTCCAGGATGGCGCGGTCGACCTCACTGAGCCGGAAGGTAAATGTTTCCACCTCAACACCCTTGGCTGCGGCATCGGCTTCATACAGCCCCACGTGAGCGATTTCCGGTGAGGTATAGGTGCACCAGGGAATAATCAGGTCATCGGTGCTGGCGCAGCCCAATCCGAACGGGTGGGGAAAGAGGGCATTCTGTATGACGATCTGCGCCTGCGCGTCGGCCGCGTGTGTGAATTTGTAAGGGAAACAGATATCGCCGGCCGCAAAGATTCTCGGGTTTGTCGTTTGAAGCCGGCTGTTCACTTTGACGCCAATTTTTGCGTCATATTCGATCCCTGCCTGCTCCAAGCCCAGCCCCTCCACATTGGGCGCGCGTCCAACACCGACCAGGATCTCATCAACCGCGATGTCATAGTGCCGGCCGTGCGAGTCCACTGTCAGCCGCTTGCCGCCGTTCGTTTTACTGATCGTCAATTCCTTGCCGCAGCACAGCAGTTGGACCCCGTCGCGGCGCATGGATTCGTGGACGATTTCCGCCGCGTCGCGGTCTTCCTTCGGCAGGATGCCGTGCAGGACCTCGACGAGGTGCACCCGGCTGCCGAAGCGCGCAAACGATTGGGCCAGTTCACAGCCGATCGGGCCGGCGCCGATGACCGCCAGGCGCTGGGGCAACTCCGTGAGTGAGAAAACGGTCTCATTGGTCAGATAACCGGCATCGGCCAATCCGGGAATGGGAAGAGCCGCCGCCCGGGCGCCGGTACAGATGGCAGCTTTGGTAAATCGAAGCTCCCTACCACCGACCTCCACGGTATCGCGACCGGTAAATTGTCCTTCGCCGATGAAGACATCCACGCCCATCTTCTTGTAGCGATGAGCCGAATCGACGTGGCTGATGCGTGCCCGCAATTGACGCATGCGCGCCATCGCTGAACTGAAATCGTAGTGGGTCCCATCCGGAATTTTGACACCGAAAGCTTGTGCCTCCCGGATAGCGGCCCAGGCGCGAGCGGCGCGAATCGCCCCCTTGGAAGGGACGCAGCCGACATTCAGGCAGTCTCCGCCCATCAGATGACGCTCGATCAGGGCAACCTTGGCCCCCAACGCGGCCGCAACCGATGCGGTGACCAATCCTGCCGTGCCGGCCCCCATGACCACCAAGTTGTACCGTCCAGTCGGCTTCGGGTTGATCCAATCCGGCGGGTGAACATTGCCGATCAGCGTTTGATTGTATTCATCAGCCGGGAGCATTTTCCCCATCCGTTCCATTTTATCTCACGTTCCCTTTTACAGCATCTGTGGGACAACACTGAATCACTGTCCACTCTTGAAAACAATGTCACCATAGTAGGCGATAACCTTCTCGCCTGTATTATCCGTATCCGTCATGATGGCAACGCCGTTCACCAACGGGGGCTCTTCTCCAAAGGCTTTTTTATAATCCTCATAAACATTGCGCTCTTCCTCGATCCATAGACCCGCATGGTCACGGCCGCTCTCCACCACGATCAGTTTCGATCGGTCGGTGTAAATACTATCCACGATGGTCCCCTGGGAGGTTCTGTTCTCCCAGATGTAATTGATCGCTGCAATGGGGATATCGCCAAACAGAAGCCGGCCCATCCTGTACTTCACCTTCGTTGAGAAATCCACCTTCTCCGGATCGTACTCAAAAGTGATATAAATCCGCGCTGCGTAATCATCCCCTTGCTTGGTCCGGACATCGCCCTTCGAGATGACGTTTAAAACTTTCCACCGCCACCGGAGAATGGGGTATTCCCTGAGATCAACCTTCACCTCATGGACAAGCCCGGAAGCTGCGGCCTCGCTGGTGGCTCGCACCACGGTGGTTTCACCCTCTTTGACCGCCTCGTACCGGGTGTGCCGTGGAATTTTGGGAAAGGTCAGGGGCCTCCACCCGCTCGGGAGCGCCGTCCCTTCCTGAGCCGAAGAGAATTTCCCAACCTCGATGACCTGCTCAGAACCTGCATGGCCCAGCGGAGGCATCAACGTCAACACGATGAAGACGGCTACGGGCGATAGAAGACGCATCAGATCAATCCTTTTTTTGCCGGTGCAGCCTGGAAAATTTTGGGTACGATTTATCTCTCAGGATTTGAGATCCGGTTCTACCCGCAGACCGTCCAGGAACTTGTTGAATCCATTATAAAGGTCCACCACCGCCATAAGCTCCACGATCATTTCATCCGTGTAACCCATCTGCTTGAGCGCAGCCGTGTGCGCATGGATGCAGTACTCACAATTGTTGGTGGCCGAGACGGCCAGGGCGATGACCTGCTTGGTCTTGGGATCGAGCTTTCCTTTCCCCATGATCGTCTTGAATCGGGACCAGGTCACCTCCAGATAGTCCGGCCAACTTCCCATGGCCTTAAAAAGATTCGGCACAAACGGCATTCCGAAGAATCGCTTGATATCTTCATAGATTTCCTTGACCTTGCCCTCTGCAACCTTTTCATCGATCAATTTCACCGTCGCCATTTCACCCCTCCAATCTCCTCTCCGTCGCCGCCCGCGATGGCCGGGATGATCGAGACTTCATCCCCTTCGTTCAACGCGGTCGCCTGACCCTGTTTGAACCGGATATCCTCCTCGTTGACGTAGATGTTGACGAACCGCCGGATCTGATTCTCTTCATCACAGATGCGGGTCTTGATGCCGGGATATTGTTTATCCAGACGATCGATCACTTCACCGATATCTTTCCCAGCGATCTCCACCACGCTTTGCCCGGCCGCGAGCGGCCGCAGCGGTGTTGGAATCCGGACTTTGACAGATATCATCCCTGCACCGGTAGCTTGGCATGGGTGCCGTCACAGAACGGTTGGGTGCCGGTATGTTTGCAACCACAAAAAGCGACCCGTTTGGCTTCCGTAATTTCCACCTCCACGGGTGTGAACTCGGTCCCTTTATGGGAACCGTCGCAAAAGGGTTGATCTTTAGACCGACCACACCGGCACCAGTAGTAGGTGCCGGGTTTTAGATCCATCACATAGGGGCTGCGTTGTGCAATTTGCGGCTTTTTTCCCATCGGACATCCTCCTGATTAGCTATCTGACCTTGCAGATGCATAAGCGGCGGTCATTGGAACCTTGCCGCAACGGCCTTCCAAATAGGCGATGATGGCATCGTCATCGTCCGCGATAATGACATCGCCGTCCACCAGCGTGGGGATTCCTCTCTGGCCGGAGACCTTAAAAAGGTCTTCCC
>JACQHO010000187.1 GCA_016198945.1 Nitrospirota bacterium
AAACTGCGCAACGTCAGGGCCGCCGAACCCGAAGGCCACCAGACACAGATCTTCACGATCGGTTCGATCGGGCCCAAGGAAAAGCTTACCCTTCAATACCAGATGATCGTCGGATCAGGTGTCCGTATCGGCCAGGACTACAACAACCGGGCGATCGCCAAGGAGGATTTTACGGTCCCAATCGCCTCTAAAGCAGGTTCTGCGATCCGTGCGATGTCAGTCTGCGACCTCTGCGCTCTTTCGAATACCGATGAGGTAACGGTCAAACTTGTCTTTGATCCGATCTTCGATTTGGGGACGATCATCGGCAAGGTCTTCTACGATACGAACCGAGACGGTTTCCAGGATCGCGGCGAGAACGGCGTCGCCGGCGCCATGGTCGCTCTGGACGACGGCACCTATGCGGTCACGGATGCCGACGGCCGGTATCACTTCCCCGGCGTCCGACCCGGCCAGCGGTTAGTCAAGATCAATCTGGCCTCGATCTCTCCCGAACCTGTCGCCACGACGGAGGAGGCCCGCGTCGTGCAGGTCACCTCCGGACTCTTGGCCAAGGTCAATTTCGGCGTGATCTACGATTACGATGATGCATCGATCAGCCGTAAAGGGATACCGGGCCTGGGCCTGGATGCGCGTTCCGAAACCGAGCCGATCAAGGTGATCGGAAGCACCGAGACGATGACCCTCTTGATGAACGGCGCGCCGGTGACGCTACCGGGCAGCGAAGTCCGACTGGGGGCGGAGGATCTCTCCGAGACGGTGGAGATGAAGGGTCACAAGCTGACATCCCCGATCACCTTCGATCTTCAGATCGATTCCCGTGAAGAGGTCCGGTCATGGACACTGACCGTCTATGATCCCCGGGGCAAGGTTTTTCACCGCATCCGGAAGACCGGTCCGCCGCCGGTCGTCTTAAAATGGAATGGGAAGGGCTTTGGCAAGAAGCTGGTGCGAGCCGGCGAGGTCTATCAGTATGTGCTCGAAGTGATTTACACCGATGGGAGCCGTGCCGAGAGCTCGCGGCGGCTGTTCGGCGTGAACCGCACCGAGGCGATCTCGCTCAACCTGACCGGCTCGGCCTTCGAGGTTGGAAAAGCGACCTTAAGCGACGAGGCCAAGAATATCCTCCATGAAGCGGCCGCGACGCTCCGTCAATATCCGGATGAAAAGGTGATCATTGAAGGCCATGCCGATGCCATTGGGACATCCGAACTCAACATGAAGCTGTCCAAGGAACGGGCCGAGTCCGCACTGGACTACTTGATCCATGAAGAAAAGATCCCGGCCGACCGATTCGTGATGAAATGGTACGGGGAGACGCAGCCGTTGGCCAGCAATGAGCTGGAAGAAGGGCGCGAAATAAACCGGCGGGTTGAGATCAGCGGGCAGGTGAAAGGCAAACAGGAGGCCAAAATCCTCGATCAGCTTCGCACGCCGCCGGAGGTCCGCCTCAATGATCTTCCTCTGGAGGTTCAGCCGGACGGTCGTTTCCAGGCCGAAATCCCCGACGCAGGTTTGGATCAGGTCCGGATCCAGGTGAAAAATGAGCAGGGGCGGGAGGTCGAAACCACGATCCCGTTGCCGCAATTGACAATCCTGGACCCGGTTGAACCCCGGTCCTTTGCGCTTGGCGAAGAGGGGGACGGTTATCGGGTCGACGTGCGTGAGACCGACGGTGAAAAGCCCGTGATCCATTATCGGTTGCGCGGCAGGACCGATCCCGCAAATACGCTTGTCATGGACGGGCGACCCGTGCCGCTTCAAAGCGACGGAACCTTTGAAATCCCGGTGGAGCTTGCGGTCGGTCGAAACGTCTTCGGTCTGGTGGTCCGCTCACCGCTGACGGCGGCCCGTATCGTCAAGCTGGTGATCCAAGTGGCGGACCGTGATGAGGATGGACGGCTGAAGATGGCCGTGGCGCCGATCCCCTACCTTGAGGTCCAATTCCCGGCCCATGGGAAACCCTTGCGTGAAGACCGCGTGCCCATCATCGGCCGGACGTCGCCTGAGAACCGTATCACGGTGAATGGAGTGGATGTTCTCGTCCAGTCGGATGGACGGTTTACGACGATCTTAACGCTGCCTCGCGGAAAGAGCACGCCCGTGCGGGTCGAGGTGACCGATCCGAGCGGCTACACGGGCATGCTTGAAAGAGAAATAACAGTATCCGGCAGCGATCTCTTCTTCCTTGCGTTGGCCGACGGAGAAGTGGGTCAGCTCCATACAAAGGGTTATCTCGCGGGCGCCGGCCAGTCTGAAGAAAAGGATTATTACAGTCAGGGACGGATCGCCTACTACTTTAAAGGCACGGTCCTCGGCAAGTACCTTGTGACGTCCGCCTTCGATACCGGCAAGCGTGAATTCAATCGGATGTTTACCGATCTCGACCGGAAGGAGACCGACCGTCTGTTCACCAATCTGGATCCGGACAAATACTATCCGATCTACGGCGACGACAGCCAGGTCGTGTATGATGCCCAGTCCCTGGGACGTTTCTATCTGGCGGTCGACAGCGAGGAGTTCCATGCGCTGATCGGCGATTTCCCCGTGGGGATGAACGAAACGGAGCTCGCGGCATACAACCGGACTCTCTACGGCGGGCGGGTTCAGTATCGTTCCCTGTCCCGGACCGCCTACGGCGCGCCGATGACGGAGGTGACCGTATTCGGCGCCGAGGTCCGGACGGCGAATGCCCACAACGAGTTTCGAGGCACCGGCGGCTCGCTCTATTACGTAAGCCATGACCGCATCACCGAAGGGAGCGAGCAGGTGCGTATCGAGGTCCG
>JACQHO010000023.1 GCA_016198945.1 Nitrospirota bacterium
CTACCCCAGCGTCCTGCGGAAACGAAGCACACTCATCGAAAAGATAACAACGGCGAGAACGGCCAGGGGAACCACCTGAGGCCAGAGCGTGTCGAGTCCGGCGCCCTTCAAAAAAATCCCGCGGATGATGATCAGGAAGTATCGCACCGGGGAAAGATAGGAAAGATCTTGGAAAAAGACCGGCATGTTGGCGATCGGGAAGGCGAAGCCGGACAGGATCATCATCGGCAGCATGATGAAGAAGGTGGCGAGCTGGGCCTGGTTCTGCGTCTTGGAAATCGTCGAGATGAACAAGCCCAGCCCCAGGGTCGTCAGGATATAGACGGCCGACAACGCGAACAGGAGCGGGATGCTCCCCCTCACCGGAACGTCGAACCAGAAAATCCCGAAGATCAGAACGACCCCGATATCGAAAAACCCGATCACGACGAAGGGCAGCAGCTTTCCGATCATCAGCTCCGACCGCCGCAGCGGCGTGACGATCAACTGTTCGATCGTCCCGATCTCCTTCTCCTTCACGATGCCCAACGCGGTCATCATGCTCGTGATCACGATCAGAAGCACGGCAATCACGCCCGGGATCATATAGTTCTTGCTCAACAGCTCCGGGTTGTACCAGACCCTTAAACGGTTATCCACCCCCGATCGCGCCTCGATGGGTTTCAGACGAACACGGGATGAGAAATCCTCCGTGATCCGGTTGATGTAGCTCAGCCCGATCAGCGCCGTGTTTGAGTTGCTTCCATCCACGATCACCTGAACCTCGGCCGGCCTTCCACCCTGGACTTGCCGGCCGAAGTCCGGCGGGATGACGAGAGCCATGACGGCCTTGCCCCGGTCCAACCGATCGATCGCCTCCGTGTAACTGCCTACATAGTCTTTGACGATGAAATACTCGGTCGGTATGAAGGCCCGCACGTAGGCCCGGCTCTGGGCCGTGCGGCTCTGATCCCAGACCGCGATTGCGAGGTTTTTGAGGTCGAAGGTCGCGCCGTATCCCAGAAGAATCAACTGGACCATCGGCGCGATGAACAGGATCGGGAACAACCGCGGATCCCGCTGAAGCTGCTTGGCCTCCTTCCAGGCCATCGTCAGAATTCGCTGAATCATCTCGGCCTCATGTCATTTTCATCTGGAAGCGGCGAATGCTGATCGTAATGACGATTAAGGCAAAACCGAGGAGGATCAGTGTATGCGGCCAGACCGCCCCGGCGCCGACCCCCTTCAACAGGATCGCGCGAAGGATGATCAAAAAATGGGTGGATGGGATCAGAAAGCTCACGCCTTGGAGCGGCAGCGGCATGCTTTCTACCGGGAAAATAAAGCCGGACAGAATAAAGGTCGGGAGCAGCGTGGTCAGCAGGCTGATGAAGAAGGCTACGGGCCGCGTCCTGGCGATCGTCGAGATCAACAGGCCCAACCCCAGCGTGGCCAGAAGGAAGACAAGCGTCTGTCCAAGCAGATGGACGGCGCTCCCGCGGAAGGGAACCTGAAACACCACCACGCCGGTCAGCACCGTCAGGACGATCACGGCCAGGCTGATGATCCCGTACGGGAGCATCTTTCCGAGAATCACCTCGGACGGACGGACCGGGCTGGTCAGCAGAATTTCCAGGTTTCCGAGCTCCCGTTCCCGCACCACCGCCATCGCCGGAAGGGCGACGCCGACGATCATGATCAGCATTCCCACGATCCCGGGCGTGATGAAGATGGTGCTGTTCAGATCCGGATTGAACCAGACCCGGCTTTTGACCTCGACCTCTTTCGGAACCGCGGCGCGGGCTCGATCCGGCGAAAAATCGCGGAGCACCTGTTCCACATACCCGGAAGCGATGCCGGCGGTGTTGTTGTCCGAGCCGTCGAGAAGGATCTGTACCGGCGAGAAGATTCCGGAAGCGATCCGGTCCCCGAACCCGGGCGGGATCTCAAGATAAACACTCGCCATCCCCCTGTCCAGCGGCGCGGCCTCTTTCCCGCAAGCCTCCGCGTCCACCGCGATAAAATAGCCGGAGCTGAAGAACGACTCGGCCAGCGCGCGTGACTCGGGCGTGCGGTCCCGGTCGCAGACCGCCGTGCGGATCTGCTTGATGTCCAGCGTGATCGCGAACCCGAACAGGATTAGAAGGAGAACCGGCATGAGGATGACCAGCCCCAGCGTCCGCGGATCCCGCCGGATCTCGATAAACTCCTTGACCATGATCGCCCAGAGACGATTCATTTTACTCCCCCCGATATGCAAGACCCTCATTGCATCAGCGGGTGGCCGGAGGCGGGGCGCCCCATCCGCCCGCAACGGAAACACCAACTGGGTTCAAGACGTCAACCCCGGCCGTTCGAAAAACAGAGTGAGGACGGATGGGGCTGCCGCAGGACAGGACCCGCTGATCACTTTTACATGGTTTTCGACAGCGACACAAACACATCCTCGATGGACGGCTGGATCCGCTCCAACCGTTCAACCGGGACTCCGGCCGCCTCAACCGCGGCGCGCAGGCGCGGGATCGCCTCGTCCGCGCGCGGCACGGCCACATGCAGCTCCTCTCCGTAAATATTAACGTCAATGATCCCCGGAAGCTGCCGGAACATCCGGAAGGCCTCGTTCAACCGGCCGGTCCGGACCGTCACGATCTCATGCGCATCGAAACCGGTCCGGATCCGGAC
>JACQHO010000182.1 GCA_016198945.1 Nitrospirota bacterium
CTGGTGACGGACGAGGAGATCGTGGAGGCCTACCGGACGATCGCCGGGACGGAGGGGGTCTTCTGCGAGCCGGCCTCGGCCGCATCGGTCGCCGGTGTAATGAAGATGAACAGGCAGGGGATTTTCAGAAAGGGGGATGTCGTCGTCTGCACGCTGACCGGGCACGGCCTGAAGGATGTCGAGATGGCGATGAACGTTTCCCAGAAACCGATCACGATCAAGGCCCGGTTTGAGGATGTTGTTAAGGTATTAGGATACTGATCGTGAGGCGTAAGGCGTCAGGCGTGAGGCGAAAAAGCAAGAGACTTTACCCCTAACGCCTAACCCCTCACTCCTTACGATAAGGAAAAAATGGCACTCATTGTTCAAAAATTCGGCGGCACATCGGTCGGGACGGTCGAGCGCATCCAGAAGGTGGCCGAGCACGTGGCCAAGGCCAAGGCGGCCGGCAACGATGTGGTCGTGGTCGTTTCGGCCATGGCCGGGGAGACGGACCGCTTGCTGAAACTGGCCCAGCAACTCTCCTCCAATCCGGAGGAGCGCGAAGTGGACATGTTGCTGTCTTCCGGCGAACGGGTCACCAGCGCGCTGCTCGCGCTCGCGCTTCAGGAGAAAGGGCTCAGGGCGCAGGCCTTGACCGGCCGACAGGTCGGGATTATGACGGACAGCACGCATACCAAGGCCAAGATCGAGCGTATCACGGCCGACCGCGTGCGCGAGGCGATCGGGGAGGGAATCATTCCGGTCATTGCCGGGTTTCAGGGAATCAATGAGCGGTCGGACGTGACGACGCTGGGGCGGGGCGGCTCGGATCTGACGGCGGTGGCGCTGGCCGCGGCGCTGAAGGCGGACCGCTGCGACATCTATACCGATGTGGATGGCGTTTACACGACCGACCCTCACGTCGTGCCGGATGCGCGGCGGCTCGAGAAGATATCGTATGAAGAGATGCTCGAGATGGCCAGCCTCGGGGCCAAGGTGCTTCAGGCCCGTTCAGTCGAGTTTGCGGCCAATTATCAGGTGCCGGTGCGGGTGCTGTCCAGTTTTACCGAGGGAGAGGGGACGCTGGTGACCAAGGAGGACCGTGATATGGAACAGGTGGTGGTGTCGGGCGTGACCTATGACAAAAACCAGGCCAAGCTGACGATCACGGGCGTGCCCGACCAGCCCGGGATTGCGGCCCGTCTTTTCGGCGCCATTGCCCAGGCCGGCATCCTTGTGGACATGATCCTGCAGAACGTCAGTCAGGAAGGAATGACGGATATCTCCTTTACGGTTCCGAAAGGAGACGCGCAAAAGGGGGGCGAGATCGCACGCAAGATCGCCCGAGAGATCGGGGCGCGGGACGTTCAATTGAAAGAGGACATCGCGAATGTCTCGATCGTCGGAGTCGGCATGCGGACCCATTCCGGCGTGGCGGCCCAGATGTTTGCCGCGCTGTCGAAGGAGGGGATCAACATCCTGATGATCTCGACGAGCGAGATCAAGATCTCCTGTGTCGTTGATGCAAAGTATACCGAATTGGCCGTACGGGCCCTGCATGATGCTTTTGAATTGGGAAAATAACGAGGATAGACCGCCGTGCATTTCATCGAGATCTATGACACCACGCTCCGGGACGGCGCCCAGGCCGAGGACGTTTCGTTTTCGGTCGAGGACAAGCTCCGCGTGGCCGAGAAACTAGACGGCCTCGGCGTTCAGTATATCGAGGGCGGCTGGCCCGGCTCCAATCCCAAAGATATCCAGTTCTTTAAAAAAGTGCGGCAGCTTCCGCTGAAAAACGCGAAGATCACGGCCTTCGGGGCGACGCGAAAGGCCGGCCATCCGGTGGCCCAGGATCCCAACATTCAAGCGCTGCTCGAATCCGGCACCGAGCTGATCACGCTGTTCGGAAAAAGCTGGGACCTTCATGTGACGGACGCGCTGGGCATCTCGCTGAAAAAAAATATCGAGCTGATCAGCGACTCGATTCAGTACCTGCGGTCGAAACGGAAAAAGGTTTTTTACGACGCCGAGCATTTTTTCGACGGCTACAAGGCCAATCCGGACTACGCCCTTCAGACCCTGAAAGAGGCCGAGGCCTCCGGCGCGGCCTGCATCATTCTCTGCGATACCAACGGCGGAACGATGCCCTGGGAGGTGAGGGACATTTTCTCGACCGTGATGCAGGAGGTCCGGGTTCCGCTCGGAATCCACGCCCACAACGACGCCGACATGGCCGTGGCCAATTCAATCATCGCGGTCGAACTGGGGGCGGTGCAGGTTCAGGGGACGGTGAACGGGTTCGGGGAGCGGTGCGGGAATGCGAATCTCTGCTCCATCCTGCCCAACCTCAAACTCAAGATGGGCGTGGACTGTATCTCGGACGAACAGCTCGGCCATCTCAAGGAGGTCTCGCGGTTCGTGACCGAGATCGCCAATCTGTCGCCCGACAAGCATCAGCCGTACGTCGGGGACAGCGCCTTCGCCCATAAAGGCGGCGTGCATGTCCATGCCGTCCGGAAAAACCCGCTGACCTACGAGCATATCCGGCCGGATCGGGTGGGAAACCGCCAGCGCATCCTGGTTTCGGATTATGCCGGTCGGAGCGTCCTGCTGGGCAAAGCGAACGAATTCCGGATCCGGCTGAAGAAGCGAAGTCCGAAGCTGATGCATCTGCTGGCAACGCTCAAAGAACTTGAGAGCCAGGGGTTTCAATTTGAAGGGGCCGAAGGGTCGTTTGAGCTCCTGATGCGGAAGGCCGAGGGGACGCATCGGCGGTTCTTCGATCTGGTCGGATTTCGCGTCATCGTTGAAAAGCGACGGGAACGGGAGGATCCGATTTCGGAAGCCACCATCACGGTGAAGGTCGGCGATCATGTAGAACATACCGCGGCGGTGGGCAACGGGCCGGTCAATGCCCTGGATCATGCGCTGCGAAAGGCGCTGGATAAATTTTATCCGCAGCTCAAGGAGATGAAACTCCTCGATTACAAGGTGCGGGTGCTGGCGGCCGACCGGGGAACGGCCGCGCGGGTTCGGGTGCTGATCGAATCCGGCGACCGGACCCGCAAATGGGGGACGGTCGGCGTCTCGGAGAATATCATCGAGGCGAGCTGGCAGGCGCTGGTCGACAGCGTCGAGTACAAACTTCTGCAAGATCTAAAGAAGAAACGGTAGCGCATGTTCAGACGGGTCGGACTCGTTGCAACCTTCCTCCTCATCGGGATCTTCCTTGCCCCGATCGCGGGCTGTCGGAATGCGGACGACCGACCGACGGCACGCGGGGCGGGCTCCTCGAGTTCGGTCACCGTTCCGTCGGACCGACTCGAAGATCGACAGACCGTTCCGGCAGTTGAAATCCTGATTCCGCGCACCACCTTTGCCCAGATCGCCAGAACCGTGGCGCCGGCCGTGATTCATCTCAAAACCATTCAGAAGCTCCGGGAGGATTGGAATCCGTTTCATCGTCGGCCGAACGAAGGGTTCTTGGAGAGTTGGGTCCGGCGCCTCCGGGGGCGGTCCAAGGAGACCGTCATGGAACAGGAGGGCATCGGCTCCGGTGTGATCATTCACCCGGCGGGTTATGCGCTCACGAATCATCATGTCGTCAAGCATGCCGATCAAATTCAGGCCGTTCTGTCGGACGGCCGAGAATTCCCGGCCCGCGTGGTCGACCGCGATCCGCGCATGGACCTGGCCCTGCTGCAGCTTGAAGGGGAGCCGCCGTTTTCTTCAGCCGATCTGGGCGATTCCAGTCAACTTGAGTCCGGCGAGTGGGCCATGGCGGTGGGCAGTCCGTTGGGGCTGGCCCAGACGTTCACCGTCGGCGTCATCAGCGCCACCGGCCGGTCGCACCTGGGGATCACCTCCCGCGAAAATTTCATCCAGACCGACGCCTCGATCAATTACGGGAACAGCGGCGGGCCGCTCGTGAATATCGAGGCCGAGGTGATCGGGATCAATACGGCGATCATGCCGACGGGCCACGGGATCGGTTTCGCCATTCCGATCAATATGGCCCGGCAGTTTGCCGAGACGGCCCTGTTTCGGCACCCGATCAAAGCGGCCTGGCTCGGCATTCAGGCATGGGCCGGTCGGCCGGATCCCCGCGGCGCCACCGGCGTCGTCGTGAGGTCGGTTCAATGGGGGAGTCCGGCATGGCGATCCGGACTGCGGGCCGCCGATCGCGTCATCCGGATTGACGGAATGGATGTAACCGATGTCGGACAGATGCAGCGGATGATCCGTGAGGGTGGAATCGGGGTTGAGAGGGAGTTTTCGATTTTCCGAAACGGATCGGTTGAAGAAATCCGGATTCACACGGATGAGCGGCCGGCGCGTGTTTTCCCTTGACATTTGATCTAACCTGTTGTATTTTATGTTCAATTTTTTAATGCCCGGGCGGCACGGAGGACCCATGCGCGATCAGCACGGAAGATTCCGATACGACAAGGAGGGCCGGAATGAGAAAAGCCGACATTGCCAATGAGGTCTACGAGCGGGTCGGGATTTCGAAGAAAGAGGCGGCCGAGATCATTGAGACCGTTTTGAACACGATCAAGAGCGTGCTTCAAAAAGGGGAAACGGTCAAGATTGCCGGTTTCGGAAATTTTGTCGTTCGAAGCAAGCGGGCCCGGAAGGGACGAAACCCGAAGACGGGCCAGGAGATCGGAATCACGCCGAGGCGCGTGGTGACCTTCCGCCCCAGTCAAGTCTTTAAAAAATTTGTGAACAAATCGTAGGTTGCCCTTGAGTAAAAAGTCCAGTCTCGGGCCGAAAGATTTGGGGCGCCCGGAAGAGCGCATGGGCCCGGACTCCCATTCGGACTCCCATGATCCTGAACGGTTGTTTTACAAGATCAGCGAAGTGAGCGCCATCACGGGCCTCGAAGCCTACGTGCTTCGGTATTGGCAATCCGAGTTTCCAATCCTTCGCCCTCAGAAAAGCCGAGGCGGTCAGCGGATCTACCAAAAGAAAGATATCGAAACCATTTTGAAGATCAAGCAGATGCTCTATGAAAAAGGGTTTACCATCGCCGGAGCGCGGAAGGCGTTGACGGCGCGAAACGGCGGGTCTTCCGAAACGGCGTCCCAACCGTTATCCAAGGAGTTCATCTACCGCCTCCGGGGCGAATTGGCCGATATATTGCGGATTCTTTCATCCTACGAAAAACAGAATTAATACATACTTAGGAACGGCTGGGGACAGATTTGAAATCTGTCCCTTCCTATTTACACGGGGCGTAGCGCAGCCTGGTAGCGTACTCGCTTGGGGTGCGAGTGGTCGGCGGTTCAAATCCGCCCGCCCCGAAAATTTCCCGCCGGGGAAATTTTCCCATTTACGATTTACAATTTACGGCCTTTGCGGGAAATGTTGGTGAATCGTGAATGAGGTAAATCGTAAATGGTTTGGAAGTCCGTCCCGGCGGACTTTTTTAGTCTTTGAGAATAATCGATGTTGATATTGGTCACGAACGACGACGGCATCCGGTCGCAGGGGATCCTGGTCCTCGCGCGGGCGCTCAAGCGAGTCGGCAAAGTTTACATCGTGGCGCCGGACCGCGAGCGGACCGCGGCCGGTCACTCGCTCACGCTGCACAAGCCGCTGCGCATCGAGAATCTCGGTCCGCGGACCTTCTCCGTCAGCGGGACGCCCACGGAC
>JACQHO010000018.1 GCA_016198945.1 Nitrospirota bacterium
CTCGAACAGGTCTTCGGCAAGCTGGTTACCGAAACTTTCGATCACGTTCCAAGATTATCATAAACCGATAACTTCTGCAAGCAGGCGGGCAAAGATTGGTTTTGACTTGGCGGAACTTTGGTGGGCCTATCGCTTTTTTCCGACCTTGAGCCGTAAAATAGCTTTTTCGAGCTGTGCGCGGGCGGCATCCATTTCTTCATGTTTCCTGGCCGCCGCCAATTGCTGCTCGGCCGCCCTGGCTGCGGCCTCGGCACGGGCGAGGTCGATCTCCTCCGCGCGCTCGGCGATCTCGGCCAGTACGGTGATTCGTTTCGGCTCCACTTCGGCAAAGCCCCAGCTTACCGACAGCCGCTTCCATTCGGCGCCCTTGCGGTAACGGAGCTCGCCGATCCGGAGGGTCGTCAGGAAACGACAATGGCCGGGCAGCACGCCGAACTCGCCTTCGGATCCGGGCGCGATCACCTCGTCCACGGGCTCGCTGACCAGAAGCCGCTCGGGCGTCACTAAATCAAACTGGAGGGTTCCGGCCATCGCGGGTTATCCCTTCCCCGTCAGCTTCTTCGCCTTCTCGACCACTTCCTCGATCGGCCCGACCATGTAAAAGGCCTGCTCCGGAAGATCGTCGTATTTTCCGTCCACGATTTCCTTGAAGCTCTTGACGGTGTCCTTCAGCTTGACGTACTTTCCGGGCGCGCCGGTGAAGGCCTCGGCCACGTGAAAGGGCTGGGACAGGAACCGCTGAATCTTCCGGGCGCGGGCAACGGTCAGCTTGTCGTCTTCGGACAGCTCGTCCATTCCCAGGATGGCGATGATATCCTGAAGTTCCTTATACCGCTGAAGGGTCGCCTGGACCTGGCGGGCCACGGCGTAATGCTCCTCGCCCACGATCTTGGGATCCAGGATTCGCGAAGTGGAGTCGAGCGGGTCCACGGCCGGGTAGATCCCCAGCTCGGCCAACTGTCTCGAGAGCACCGTCGTCGCGTCCAGATGGGCGAAGGCCGTGGCCGGCGCCGGATCGGTGAGATCATCGGCCGGAACGTAGATCGCCTGGACCGAGGTGATCGAGCCCTTTTTCGTCGAGGTGATCCGCTCCTGCAGCGCGCCCATCTCGGTCGCCAGCGTCGGCTGATACCCCACGGCGGACGGCATCCGGCCCAGCAACGCGGACACCTCCGAGCCGGCCTGTGTGAACCGGAAGATGTTGTCGATGAAGAGAAGCACGTCCTGGCCCTCTTCGTCGCGGAAATATTCCGCGGCGGTCAGTCCGGTGAGTCCGACGCGAAGCCGAGCGCCGGGCGGTTCGTTCATCTGGCCGTAGACCAGCGCCGTCTTGCTGATCACGCCCGATTCCTTCATCTCCAGCCAGAGATCGTTCCCTTCGCGCGTCCGCTCGCCGACGCCGGCGAAGACGGAATAGCCGCCGTGCTGCGTCGCGATGTTGTTGATCAATTCCATGATGATCACGGTTTTCCCGACGCCGGCCCCGCCGAACAGCCCGACCTTCCCGCCCCGGGAATAAGGCTCCAGAAGATCGATCACCTTGATCCCGGTCTCAAACACCTCCGTCCGGGTCTCCTGGTCCACCAGGGCCGGCGCCGGACGATGAATCGGGTAATGCTTTTTGGCCTGGACGGCGCCCTGCTGATCCACCGGCTCGCCGAGGACATTGACCATCCGGCCCAGGGTTTCGGGCCCGACCGGCACCGTGATCGCCGCGCCGGTATCCACGACATCCATGCCGCGCACCAGACCGTCCGTCGAGGACATCGCGACGCCCCGCACCCGGTTCTCTCCGAGATGCTGGGCCGTCTCGAGCGTGACCCGGATCTGCGGAATGCGGTTTTTCTCATCCGCCTCCCGTTCCACGCGGAGCGCGTTGTAAATCGCAGGAAGTTTGCCCGGCGGAAACTCGACATCCACCACCGGACCGATCACTTGAATCACTTTGCCTTTATTCACGTCAACCTCCGTTAGAAAAGGCCCTGTAGGGGCGCACGGCCGTGCGCCCCTACGGTCATGGGATAAACCTTTTAACCGCCGCGCATCGCCTCCGCGCCGCCCACGATATCCATCAACTCTTTTGTGATCACGGCCTGGCGCGTCTTGTTGTAAACCAGCGTCATCTTGCGGATCAGCTCCCCGGCATTCCGCGTGGCGGCGTCCATCGCCGTCATCCGTGCGCCCAGCTCCCCGGCCGCCGATTCAAGAAGGGCGCGAAAAACCTGGATCTCGATATATTTGGGCAAAAGCTGCACCAGCACCGCCGATTCATCCGGCTCATACAGATAACTCCCGGTCATCGCCTCGGCCGCTTCCGGCGGTTCGATCGGGAACAGCTTTTCAATCGTGATCCGCTGCTGCATCACCGATTTGAATTCGTTGTATAAAAGATAAAGCTCGTCGAACGCCCCTTCGGAATACTGCGCGATCATGTCCTGTCCGATCTCGGCGCCATGGGCGAAATTCAGACGGTCGAAGATCTGGACCCAGGTTTTCCGGGACTCGATATCCCTCCGCCGGAAAAAGTCGCGCGCTTTTCTCCCGATCACCGAGATGCGCACCTCGAGTCCGGCCTCGCGTTTTTCCCGGACGAATTCCTGTGCGCGACGCAGGATATTGGCGTTGAACGCGCCGCACAGGCCCCGATCGGCCGTGATCACGAGCAGTTCGATTTTACGGACGGCGGGACGTCGGAGGAGCGGGTGCAGATCGCGATTCACTCCCCGCGTGAGGCTCTTCAACACGGTCGCCATCTTCTGGGCGTAGGGCCGGGCCGAAAGAATGCGGTCCTGGGCCCGCTTGAGCTTGGCCGCCGCGACCATCTTCATCGCCTTCGTGATTTTTTGGGTGCTCTTGACCGACGTGATTTTTCGTCGGATATGTTGGAGGCTGGGCATGGGCGTCCGGGATCCGGGTGGTTAGACCGAAAGTCGTTTGGCGAATTCCTGCTTGAGCCGATCCAGCGCCTTTTTGACCTTCTCGGTGAGTTCCTTGTCGACGGTCTTCTTCGCGACCACTTCTTTTTTCAGGTCGCTCCCCTCTTGATCGAAATATTTGATCATTTCCTGCTCAAACCGGCGCACCTGATCGACGGGAAGGTCGTCCACATACCCGTTGACCCCCGCGAAGATCGACAGGACCTGGTTCTCGACCGAGAGCGGTTGATATTGATCCTGTTTCAACAACTCCACCATCCGGGCGCCGCGTGCCAGCATCGCCTGGGTCGTCTTGTCCAGCTCCGATCCGAACTGGGAAAAGGCCGCCATCTCGCGGTATTGGGCCAGATCCAGACGGAGGCTTCCGGCCACCTGTTTCATCGCCTTGATCTGGGCCGAGCCCCCCACCCGGGAGACCGAAAGTCCGACGTTGATGGCCGGCCGCACGCCGGAATAAAACAGGTCCGCCCCGAGATAGATCTGCCCGTCCGTGATCGAAATGACATTGGTCGGGATGTAGGCCGAAACGTCGCCGGCCTGTGTCTCGATGATCGGCAGGGCCGTGAGCGACCCGCCGCCGAGTTTCTCGCTGAGCTTGGCGGCGCGTTCCAGAAGACGCGAATGGAGATAGAAAACATCTCCGGGATAGGCCTCCCGCCCGGGCGGGCGGCGGAGCAGAAGCGACAATTGCCGATAGGCGGCCGCGTGCTTGGAAAGATCGTCGTAAATCACAAGCGCATGGCGGCCGTTGTCCCTGAAAAACTCCCCGATCGCGCAGCCCGCATACGGCGCCAGAAACTGCAGGGAGGCCGGCTCCGAAGCCGTCGCCGAGACCACGATGCTGTACGCCATCGCTCCGGCGTCTTCCAGCGTCTTGATCACGCGGGCCACGGTCGAGCGCTTCTGTCCGACCGCTACGTAGATGCAGATCACGTTCTGGCCTCTTTGATTGATGATCGTGTCGACCGCAATGGCCGTTTTCCCCGTCTGGCGGTCTCCGATGATCAACTCACGCTGGCCGCGTCCGATCGGAATCATTGCGTCGATCGCCTTCAGCCCGGTCTGGAGCGGCTCCCGCACCGGCTGGCGGTCGACCACGCCGGGCGCGATCAACTCGACCCGCCGGAACTCCTTGGATTGAATGGGCCCTTTTCCGTCGATGGGCTGGCCGATCGCATCCACCACGCGGCCCACCAGCGACGGCCCCACCGGAACCTCGGCGATCCGGCCGGTCCGCTTGACCAGGTCGCCCTCCTTGATTCCGACATCCGTCCCCAGGAGCACCGCGCCGACGTTATCCTCTTCCAAATTCAGGACGATGCCGTAGACGCCGCCCGGGAACTCCAGCAATTCTCCGGCCATGGCTTTTTCAAGCCCGTAAATCTTGGCGATGTTGTCTCCGACCTGCAGTACGGTTCCCACCTCCTGCATGTCGACGCCTTTTTGAAATTCCTTGATCTGCTTTTTTATGATCTCGCTGATCTCTTCCGCGCGCATCTGCATATTCCGGCTCCTAATTATTGGGGCTTGCGTCGCCCCCTCCATCCGCCTAAGGCGGAATGGAGCCTCCCCCTCTCGCTCGCTTCGCTTGCTGGAGAGGCCGTCGACTCGTTTACTTTACTAATTCTCGCCGAAGCCCCTGGAGCTGGCCCCTGACACTCCCGTCGTAAACACGGCTTCCGGCATAAACGATCATGCCTCCAATCAAGTCCGGGTCCGACTCGACCGTCAGGTCCACATTCCGATGGAGGATCGTCTCGAGCTGACGCTTCAGATCGGTCGTCTGCTCCTTGGACAGGCGCTTGGCCACGCGCACCCGCACATGCTCCAATCCCTGGGCCTCGTCCGTCAGCGCCCCGAAGACCTTGGTGATCTCCGGCAACTGTGCGAGCCTGTTCTTATGAATCAAAAGATCAACAAACCGCTTCAACAAGGGCGGGCTTCCGACCTGTTCGCCGAGGGAGGCCAGGACCTGTTTTTTTTCATCCAGGCGATAGATCGGATTTCGGCAAAGATCCAGGAGTTCGGCCCGGGCCCGGATCATCCGGTCCATCCGCTCCAAAGCCTCCCGAACCGGCATCAACAGTTTTTCCTGCCGGGCCAATTCGAAGAGCGCCTTGGCGTAACGTCGGGCCGTGTTGGTATTCATGGTTTTATCCGGGATTTTTTCCGACAAAAATGCGCTACCCTAACACAGGGCCGTTTTCTTGTCAAGCCGAGGGTGACCATTCTGAGAGGGGTTTTCGGCCGGCCGGGGCGCATCCCGCCCCTCCAGGCGGACCGTGTCGCAAATGATTCCTCCGCCGAGCAGTTCATCCCCCCGGTAAAAAACGGCCGACTGCCCGGGAGTCACGGCCCGCTGAGGCGACTGAAGGTTGACGCGCACGGTTTTCTCATCCAGCGGCTCGATTCGGGCCGGCGCCGCCTCATTTCGATACCGGATTTTAACGTTCGCGTCCATCGGCCGCTCCAGCGGTTGCTCCGTAAAAAGATTCAGCTCGTTCACCCGCAGCTCCTCGCAGAGGAGCTCGGACTCCGCGCCGACCACGACGGTGTTATCCTCCGGCCGGATATCGATCACATACAATCGCTCCGCGGCCGACAGGCCCAGTCCCCGCCGCTGTCCGATCGTGTAGAAGGCCACGCCTTGATGCCGGCCCAAATCCTCCCCTTCGGATGAAACGAACCGTCCCGGCCGGCTCGCCTCGGGCGCCTGAATGGAAAGAAACTGCCGGTAATCCTGCTGCGTCACGAAACAGATTTCCTGGCTCTCCTGCATCTCATCGGCCGGAAGGTCGAGGGACTCCACGCGCCGCCGGACATCCGCCTTTTTGAGGTTGCCGAGCGGGAAGATCAACCGGGGAAGGATCCCCGGCTGCAACCGGTAAAGGAAATAGCTCTGATCCTTTTGCCCATCCGCCGCGCGCTTCAAAACAGGCCGGCCCGTCCGCTCGTTTCTCTCAAGCCGGACGTAATGTCCGGTCGCCAGAAAATCGGCCCCGAACTCCATCGCGATCTCAAACAGCCGTCCGAACTTGATCCGCTCATTGCACCGCACGCATGGATTCGGCGTCTCGCCGCCGAGATAGCCCGCCACAAAATCATCAATCACCGCCCGACGAAACTCGGGTTGAACATCAATCACGTGGTGCTCGATACCGAGCCTCTGGGCCACATACCGGGCCACCCCCACTTTACAGCAGGAGCGCTCCTGCCATCGCCGATCCGGGTTCTCCTCGTCCTTCCAGACCTTGAGCGTCACGCCGATGACGCGGTAACCCTGCTCCTTCAAGATCAGGGCCGTGGCGCAACTGTCCACGCCGCCGCTCATGCCGACCACAACGGTTTTGTTCGTCTTTGGGGAGGCGATCCAAGACATCAGCGCGTCTCCTGCACCGCCGCTTCCCGACTTCGAATTTCGGCCGGGCCGTCGAGGCCCCCTGTCGCGCCCGCTCCGGACCGGTTCATCTGGCAACTTCCGTTAAACCGCACGCCCTCTTCAATCATGAGCAAGGGCGTCTTGATCGCCCCGTCCAAAACAGCGGTCGGGAGGAGTTGAATTTTTTCCATCGCCGTGATATTCCCCGTGATTTTGCCGCTGCTCACGAGCGTGCCGGCGCTGATCTCGGCGTTGATCACGGCGCCTTCCCCCACGATCAGCGTCCCCTCCGTAATGATTTCCCCTTCCACGTGGCCGTCGATGCGAATCGTTCCGTGATAGGTAATCACACCCTTGAACTCGGTTCCTTTTCCCAAAAACGCGATGATCTCGTCCCCGCCCATTTCTTTCCGATCTTTTTCATCCCTGCGCAGCATCGGTTTCCTCCTTATTCCCTCTTCGTGTCCTTGGTCAATACCGGATTGATTGTTTCCGTTACTTTAAAATCAGCTCCAACAAGCGGTTCAGGTCGGCCGGGCCATGATACCGGATGGCGATCTGCCCCCCCTCTTTGGCTAAGGCGATCCGGACCCGGGTTCCAAGGTATCGCATCAGACGTTCCTCGACCTCGGCAAGCGTCGCGTCCGTTTTGGGCACCCGCTTTTGACTCGTCGTGGACCATCGCTTGACGAGGGATTCCGCGGCGCGGACCGAGAGCTCCTTCTGAAGAATCTGTCGCGCCAGCCGGAGCTGGGGTTGAAGCCCCGTCAGGGATAAAAGGACCTTCGCGTGGCCCATGGACAGCCGGTCCGACGCAATCGCCTCCTGAAGTTCCGGCGCAAGGTTCAACAACCGCAGCGTATTGGCGACGGAGGACCGCTCCTTGCCCACCCGCTTCGCCACATCCTCCTGCGTCAAATGGAATTCTTCGATCAAGCGGCGGTAGGCCTTGGCGGTTTCGATCGGATTCAGATCCTGCCGTTGAACATTTTCGATGAGGGCCAGCTCGACCGCCTCGGCATCCGAGGCCTCATGCAGCACCGCCGGAATCTTTTGCAGGCCGGCGAGCTTTGCCGCGCGCCAGCGGCGCTCTCCGGCGATCAGCTCGAACCGCCCTCCCTCGGCCGGGCGGACGATCACGGGCTGCAGGACTCCGCTTCCCTTCAGGGATGCCGCCAGCTCCCGCAACTCCGGCTCCTTAAAAACCCTCCGGGGTTGATACCTATTAGGGATTATATTTTCAACCGCCAGATCCAGAAACCGGCCGGAGGACGCGGCGTCCGCGGTCCCTTCCGGAAGGGACCGCTCAAACAGTGCGTCGAGACCTCTACCGAGCGCTTTTTTCTGCATGGGTCATCACTTCCCTGGCAAGACTCAGGTAGGCCTGCGCGCCTACGGAATCGATATTGTACAGGATCACCGGCCGACCATGGCTGGGCGCCTCCGCCAGGACCACGTTTCGGGGCACGACGGACTCAAACACCTGCTGCTTGAAATAACTTCGAACCTCCCGCACCACCTGCTGGGAGAGATTGGTCCGACCGTCGTACATTGTGAACAGGATTCCCTCGATTTTTAATCCCGGATTGTAGCTCTCCCGGACCCGCTGCACCGTCTTGAGCAATTGACCCAATCCCTCCATGGCATAATACTCGCACTGCACCGGGACGATCACCGAGTGGGCCGCGGTGAGCGCGTTCAGCGTCAAAAGGCCCAGCGACGGGGGACAATCCAGAATCAGGTAGTCATACCGTCCGACCGCGTCCTGAAGCGCTTTTTTTAAAAGAGATTCCCGCTGCGGAAGCTGAACCAACTCCAATTCCGCTCCCACCAGATCCACTCGGGCCGGAATCAGATCGAGCCCCGCGAGCTCCGTTTTCAGAACGATATCCCCGATCTTTTTTTCACCCAAAATGACATCGTAGAGACTGGCCGAAAACCCTTCCCGATTTCCCTGAAGGCCGCTGGTGGTATTTCCCTGGGGATCGACATCGATCAACAGAACTTTTTTGTCGGCCACGGCAAGAGAAGCCGCAAGATTAATGGCCGTGGTTGTCTTCCCGACCCCGCCCTTCTGATTCGCAACCGCAATGATGCTTCCCATGCCCCTTTGCCTGCCTAACAATGCGCCCGATTTTATCACATCGAATCATAAAACAAAAGATTTTTGTTCATGCCAGCCGTGAGGGAGCTCGGCCGATGTCGGCTTTTTTATCGAATCCGCCGACTGTTGTTCCACGTGGAACATAGGAATGGGCCGATCAAGAAACCCGTCTGAAAACTTCCAAGCGACGAGGGACCTTCGAAAAAGGAAGTTCGTACGGAATGACCGATTCCGATTCGTATTGGCTTTGAAACGGGACCGCTATTTCCGTGCCGGATTGATATAGGATCAATTTCCCGTCGTGTGCCAACAAGCCGAGCGCCTTTTCCAATACGGTCTCTTTTTTCGCAAATGCCCTCGCCACGATCCAATCATAGCGACGGCCCTGCTCGGCTAATTTTTCGACGCGCTGGTTTAAAACCACCGCTCCGGTTAAATGAAGCCTTCCGATAATATGATAAAGAAAAGCCGCTTTTTTTTGAGATGACTCAAGCAGTGAAACCGGAATTTCAGGAAAGCCTATTTTCAATGGAAGCCCTGGGAATCCGGCCCCGGTACCGATGTCCAAAAGCGCTTTCCCTGCCTGCCGGTCGATCGCTTTCAGGCCGGCAAGGGAATCGAGAAAATGTTTTTCGATAATCTCATCCTCGTCGGTAATTGCCGTCAGATTAGCCCGCTGGTTCCATTCAATCAGCTCATGAAAGTAGATTAAAAATTGATCCACTTGAAGATCCGTCAATGGACAATCAAGCACTTTTGCCCCGGCGACAAGAAGACCCCCGAGTCTGGGCCTGTCTTTTCTGTCCAACATTACGGTTTTCCTTGCACGGATTGAGGATTCTGCCGGTTTCGCTCCAAGGCGACCAGGAGAATAGAAAGCGCGGCCGGAGTAATTCCTGAAATTCGAGATGCCTGTCCAACAGAAATGGGACGGATTGCGCTGAGCTTTTCACACACTTCCCTTGACAAACCCGTGACGTCATTATAATTGAATCGCTCCGGAATGGTTCGATTTTCCATTTTCTTAAACCGCTCCACTTCCTTGAGCTGTCGAAGGATATACCCTTCATATTTGATCTCGATCTCGACCCGGCCTTTCAATTCTTCCGAAAGAACCTCCGTGCTTCTGGAAAGCTGCTCGATTCGTTCATATCCAAGCTCCGGTCGTTTGAGCAACTGCTCCAACGTCTGATCGGCTGTCTCTTCCGAAGTCAGGAATCCAATCGCGTTTATTTTTGCGGCCTTAACACGGGTTTTTTTTAAACGCTTTATTTCATCATCAATCCGTTTTCGTTTTTGTAAAAACACCCGATAGGCCGACTCGGGTAACAGCCCTATTCGATGCCCTACCTCCATCAAACGGTGGTCCGCATTATCGTGACGTAACAGTAGGCGGTATTCGGCCCGAGAAGTGAACATACGGTAAGGCTCTCGTGTTCCTTTTGTGACAAGATCATCAATAAGAACAGCGATATA
>JACQHO010000019.1 GCA_016198945.1 Nitrospirota bacterium
CTGATTCTGGATGAAGACCGATCCCGCCTGGGCCTGTGCGCCGGGATTGCTTCCCCCTCCCCCAAGAGCCCCGGTCACACTAATATTGGCCAACGGCAGGCTAAACGTGCTCCGATGATAGATCGCAATATGCCCGCCCGCGCCCCCGCCGCCGTCAAAGCTGCTGTCGCCGCCCGGACCGCCATCCGCATGGATTGTGCCGCTTCCCGTGATCGTCCCCCCGGCCGTCGTCATCGTGATATAAACGCTGCCGCCCGAACCGCCCCCGCCGCATCGGGTACTGACACAGTTCCCCACAGTCCCGTTCGCTGTAATCGTCCCGTTCACAACCAAATTCCCGCCTACATTCAACTGAAACGCCCCACCGCCCGATCCCCCGGTTGCTCCAACAACCGTATTCGTCCCGCCGCCGCTGCCCACCGTCACCGGCGCCGTCGGACTTCCATAGACCGCGCCCCCGGCGCCGCCCAGATAGCCCGCGCCGCCCAGACCGCCATGGCCCGCGCCGCCGCCACCGGCGCCAGAGGTCGACGTATTGGCCCCTGCACCCGTCCCGGTACCCGCACCACTGCCCAACCCATCCGCCGTCATCACGCCGCTCACGCTCACATTCCCCGTCGCCGTGATTGTCCCGGCTGCACTCTGATATGTCCCATCCATCGTTAGATTATTGACCGTAAAAGTCCCATCAACCCGCAGACCCCCGCCCGCAACAACGGTAATATCCTTCCCCGTCATGTCCAGGTTCCCGTTCACCGTCAACTGCTGCCCGCTCGGAACGTTGAAGGCCACCGTCACCGTCAGGCTTCCCGTGAAGACCGCGGTCGGCGTTCCCGCGCCGACCTGGGCCACGAACATCAGGCTGTTATAACTCGGATTACCCCCAATCGTCAGATTCCCGCCCACCGTCACGTCATTCGTCGCCTGATTCTGGATGAAGACCGATCCCGCCTGGCCCTGCGCCCCTGTACCAAATCCACTTCCCCCAAGCGCACCCGTCACCGTGATATTCGCCAGCAGGAGGCTGAAACTATTTTGATGGTAGATCGCAACCCGACCCCCCGCGCCACCGCCACCACCATAGACTGTGCCGACTCCCCCAATGCCTCCGTCCGCATGGATCGCACCCGAACCCGTGATCGTCCCTCCGGCCGTCGTCATCGTAATATAAACGCTTCCTCCCGATCCCCCGCCCCCGCACCGGGAACTGCCGCAGCCCCCCGGATTCCCGTTGGCCGTTATCGTCCCGTTCACCGACAAATTTCCACCGATATTTAACTGAATCGCGCCACCGCCTGAACCTCCGGTCGCTCCGGTGCCGGCATAGGTCGTATTCGTCCCGCCGCCGCTGCCCACCGTCACCGGCGCCGTTGGACTCCCATAGGCCGCGCCCCCGGCGCCGCCAAGATAGCCCGCGCCGCCCAGACCGCCATGTCCTGCGCCACCGCCACCCGCGCTGCCTGTGATGTTGCCTCCCGGTCCTGAACCGGATGCCGCAGCCGATCCCAGCCCGTCGGACGTCATCGTACCCGCCACCGTCAGATCGCCTCCGACTGTCATGGTCGCCGACCCGGTCACGGTCAGTGTGTTCCCGCTGGGAATCGTTAAATTTCCGGTACAGGTATAACTGCCGGTGAGCGGATTGCCGGGAGCAGCCCCTGAGTCGCAGACACCCCCCTGCGGCGTCAACGCAATGAGAAACCCGTTGCTGACGGCAGACACGCTTCCCAAGGTTTGTACGTTGCCCGTGGACGAGGCAATGGATTGGGGCGCGGTTGCGATGGCAATCGAGTTATAGGGAGAACTGCCCAGGGTCGTACCCACATCAACCTGCTCCGTCCAGGTGAGTGCAGTACCCGTATTGGAATAGGTCGCGTGAGTCGCATTCGCCGCATCGCCGGTAAGGAA
Source organism: Nitrospirota bacterium (assembly GCA_016198945.1). GTDB lineage: Bacteria > Nitrospirota > Nitrospiria > JACQBZ01 > JACQBZ01 > JACQFA01. The sequence continues at coordinate 1,909 of JACQHO010000019.1, forward strand.
AACAATCATGCTGTCATGAACGGTTGGAGTAAGCGTCGTGGGAGAAGTCGTCTTGGTTGTATTAGAACCCGTATCGGCTTGCTGACTTGAAATATTAATGGGCGTCGTGTTGTCCACGCCCATAAAGGTCGTGATGGATGCGCAGTGGGAGACCGCCGTCATGGCGAGGGAATAGCTTGCAGGTTCGCTGCTGGCCACTCTGTAAAAGGTGGCCGTGCCGATGGTCGTTCCCTGGGTCAACTGGGTTCCGATCGGCGTCCAGCCGGCCGGCGCGGTCAAGACCGAACCGTCCTTTGAATTCATGAGGAGGATCATGACGTCGCCGTCAATCGTTCCGGCCGGAACGCTGATGGATGTGCTGGCGAGGTTGTCGCATACCGTTGTAGATGGTCGTACAGAAATCGCCGCCTGCGCCTCTTGATTGGAAACGAAGGCGGTCGCGGCAAGTTGCATCAGCACAAACATCAGCGCGATGTTTCTGAAAAGCCCGATAGAAGTGAAAGAAACAGGAATGCGCCGATATCCGAAATAAATCTTGGATATCTTTTGAAATAGCCCGCCGAAGCGATTGGAGCGTTGTCTACTTGGCAATGGCCACCGTTTGTTGAGAGAAGCCGCTTTCACATCCATTTGCACCCATCGCCGTCACAACATAATAGTATGTCATCCCGGTCGCCGTCGCTTGATCCGCATAGCGATTCTCCAGTACCGGCGCCGTTGTCAATCGCTCGTACCCGCTCCCGCTTACCAAACTTCGCCACACATGGTATCCCCCGAGATCCGTCTCGGAATTCGCCGCCCATTTCAGTCGAATCCCTCCCTTGCGACTCCGACTCATCAGGCCGGAGGGCACGTCCGGCGCGTTCTGCACAACACTCTCCACGGTCAAGACAAAATAACGCGTCTCCGGACTGCCCGACGTCCCGGTGCTCGCATAACTGTACGGCGATCCCGATAGATCGATCAGTTGCCCGCTCGTCTGGTCCTGTAAGCGGATGCTGCCTGTATGACAGGCGTCGGATCCTATGGAGGGCGGGCTGCCCCATCCCACCGTCACCGGCGCCGTACTCTGAAAGGAGTTCACCTTGATCGTCCAGTGCTGCGGAAGCGTCCTCCCCCGCATGTCCCGCCAGAGCAGTTGCAGGGAAGCCGGATAGGTCGTCTCGCTCTCATGCGTGAAGGCCGCCTGAACCGGTCCCTCCGGCAGCGCGAGCACATCCGCGTCGTTGTCGTAGCCATCGGTCGCGGTTGACATGCTCCCCGCCTCCAGTCGGCTCACCAGCACCCCCCCGTCCGCGTTCGTATCCGGCACTGAAACATCGAACGTCATCTGCCAGTCGGAAGCCCATGCCGCCGGGGCAGAAACCATGCACGGAAGGATGAGGAACAGGAACATCATCCTTGTTTTTTGACTGAACAGGGCCACTGCATTCCCCTTAGATGATGAAGCGATCACAAACCGTCTTCCACAACTGTATCAGACAGATGATTTTCTGACAAACGATGGGAATCATCGCGTCCACAAGAAATCGCCGTCCATCCCCGTGCAACAATCCCACATGAACGTAGAATGGCGCACCGGATTTTTTACTGGAAAGCGTAAACGACACTGACAAACAGAATTCTGAAACCGTGCTGAAGACTTGAGATATGAAATATAGCGGATAAAATTGCCGCATCTTACCCTCCTGAAGTAACGTTGTCAATACAAAAAAACCCCCGGTTTGCAGAGGCGTTGGTGAATCGTCCGATGGCATGTCAAGGATTTACAAGAAACCCGGTCCCTACCAGGAAGGATGAGAGTTGCGAGTCTGCACGTCGATCAGTATAATAGACTTCCCAAACGAGGGCATTCATGATCAAGTTCAACCGCCGCATGTTTCTTCGGTCCGCAGGGCTGGGCGCGCTGGCCTCCCACTGGCCTACGACAGCCGAGGCCGGGACATTTTTCTGGAAGCGTCTTTTCTCCGTTCCACCGCGCGATACGGTTCTGATCACGCCGAACGACAAGTTTTATATCGTCAATTATGCCGGATTCCCGACGATTGATCTGGCCGGCTGGTCTCTTTTCATCGGCGGACTGGTCAAAAAACCGCTTCGATTGACCTATGCCGACTTTTACAGCCGGAGGGCCGTTGAGATGGCCGCGACCCTGATCTGCATCGACACGCTGCCCGGCGCCGACACAATCGGCAATGCCGTCTGGCGCGGCCTTTCCTTGAAATCGCTGCTGGAAGAGGTCGTGCCCGATCCGGCCGCCTATGACGTCGTTTTTCACGCGGCCGATGGATACAGCGACAGCATCCCGTTTGAGCGGGCGATGAACGGCGACGTTCTGCTGGCCTATATGATGAACGGGGAAACGCTGCCCCAGCCCCACGGTTATCCGATTCGCGCCGTCGTGCCCGGGCTGTACGGAATTAAAAACGTGAAATGGATCACCGAAATCGAGGTGGTGGATTACGATTATAAGGGCTACTGGCAGCAGCGGGGATGGACGGACAAGGGCGAGATACGAATCGTTTCACGGATCGACAACCCGGGCCATTACCAGGAAATCAAAGGGCGCGAACATACCGTTCGCGGGCTGGCCTTCGGCGGCGCCCATGGGATCGGCCGCGTCGAACTCAGCACCAACGGCGGCAAAACCTGGAGCCCGGCCTGGCTGGATCCGCCCCTTTCCCCCTACACCTGGGTGATCTGGAAATACCCCTGGGAAATCCCTTCGCCAGGCGCCTACACTCTGATGGTCCGCGCCTGGGACAACAAAGGCCGCATGCAATCCGTCAATCTTGAGCAGGCCTTTCCGGCCGGATCCAGCGGCTACCATACCGTTGTCGCCTTGGTCTCATGACCCATGGCAGGGGCGGTTCCAGCCTGACCGGCAGGCAGGCGCGAACCGCTCCTAAAAATAAGGCGGCTTTCCCGGAAAACCCGGAAAAGCCGCCCGTGTCGTACAAAAACGATTACCGTTTCTTGCCCCTCCGAGCCATCTTCGCCCTGGAGATATCGCCCTGCTTGTCAATGAAATAGAGATAACCTTCCTCTCTCTTGACACCCGCCTTGGCGATTTTCTGGGGCTTGCCTGGATTATGCTTTCCCCCTCCCCGGGCCATCTTCGTCCGGGAAACATCGCCCTGCTTGTCAAGGTAGTAGAGCCATCCCTTTTCGCGCTTCACTCCCGCCTTGGCTACCTTTTGGGCCATCCGTTCCTCACCTCCTTTCGACATGAAATAGTCTTCAATACCGTCATTCCACGACATCCGTTTTGATATGCAGCTCCTTCAATTGCCGTTCCGTCACATGAGAAGGCGCATCGCTCAAGAGACAGATCGCCTTTTGCGTTTTCGGAAACGCAATGACGTCGCGGATCGATTCGGCTCCCGACAGGATCATCACCAGCCGGTCCAGACCGAATGCGATTCCCCCGTGAGGCGGCGCCCCGTATTCAAGCGCCTCCAATAGGAAACCGAATTTCTCCTGGGCCTCCGCCGGCTCAATTCCGAGGAGCTTGAACATCCGCGACTGAACGTCACGGCGATGGATCCGGATGCTCCCGCCGCCGATCTCGGAGCCGTTTAAGACCAGATCGTACGCCTTGGCGCGGACCCGACGGGGCTCCGATTCCAATAAGGGAAGGTCCTCGTCCATGGGAGAAGTAAACGGGTGATGCATGGCGACGTACCGCTGTTCGGTCTCGTCGTATTCCACCAGCGGGAAATCCGTCACCCAGGCGAAACGGAATTGATCCGCCGGGATCCATCCGAAGCGTTCCGCCGACTGCACTCTCAGCCCGCCCATCACTTCCCGGGCGGTCTTAAGCTGGTCCGCCACAAACAGGAGGAGATCACCCGCCTTGGCCGTCAGAGCGCCTGAAATTTTTTGGAGCAGCGGCTCGCCGAGAAATTTCACGATGGGCGACTCAAATCCCTGGGGGGAGACCTTGACCCAGGCCAATCCCTTCGCCCCCAGCGTCTTCGCGGCCTCGGTCAGCTCATCGAGTTCTTTTCGGGAAAGCGTCGCCTTCCCCTCCAGCGCCATCGCCTTGACAACGCCCTTTCGGCTCAACGCCTCCTGGAAAACCTGAAAGGAGGAACCGGCCACCAAGGAGGAAACATCGTGAATTTCCAGCCCGAAACGCAGGTCCGGTTTATCACTGCCGTACCGCTCCATCGCCTCCTGATAGGACAGTCTCGGAAAGGGGGTCGGAAGACTCACGCCCTTCACCATTTGAAAAACTTCGGTCAGCATCGCTTCCATCAGGGACAGGATTTCGTCTCGGTCCACGAAGGAAAGTTCGAAATCAATCTGGGTGAATTCCGGCTGACGGTCCGCGCGAAGGTCTTCATCACGAAAGCATCGGGCGATCTGGTAATACCGCTCCATCCCGGCCACCATCAGGATCTGCTTGAACAACTGGGGCGATTGGGGCAGCGCGTAGAATTGCCCCGGATTGACGCGGCTGGGAACCAGATAGTCCCGCGCACCCTCGGGCGTGCTTTTCGTGAGATACGGCGTTTCAATCTCGATAAAACCGTATCCATCCAGGAAATTCCGAACAACCCGCAGGATCTGGTGCCGCCGTTTTAAATTGGCCAGCATCCGGGGACGGCGGAGGTCCAGATACCGATACTTCAATCGCAGGCTCTCGGAAACCAAAACGTTGTCCTCGATCGGAAAGGGCGGCGTCTTGGCGGGATTGAGAATTTCCAGGCCGTCCGCAATCAACTCGACCTTCCCGGTGCTCAAGTGGGTATTGACGGTTCCCTCCGGACGGGCCTCCACCTTTCCGCTCACCGCGATCACGTCCTCGCTTCGAAGATCTTTCGCCTGCTTGTGAATGTCCGGAGACAGCGTCGGATTGAAGACCACCTGCGTGATGCCCTCCCGGTCCCGAAGATCAATGAAGATCAGCCCGCCGTGATCCCGGCGTGTCTGAACCCATCCCATCAGCGTGGCCGTCCGGCCGATATCCGTTTTTCTGAGCCTTCCGCAATCATCCGTCCGTTTCAATCCAACATCCTTTTCCGTTTCTTAATGAGAAGGGACCGCCGGCTCGTCGGCATCTATTCGCCCACGGCCTTTCGGATCCGGCGGCCCGCCGACAATGTTCTGGGTCCCGCACCGAGAACCTTCAACGATTTAATCTCCTGCGCCGTCAAATAACGATACTCCCCGACCGGAAGCGCGCCCAATTCCAGCCTTCCCATCCGGGTCCGTTTCAATTTCAGAACCGGATGGTCTATCGCTTCCAGCATCCGGCGGATCTGGCGGTTGCGCCCTTCATGGATCGTCATTTCGAGCCATGAATTCTTTTCCGTTTTCTCGATCTTTCGAATCTGGCAGGGAAGTGTCCGGCCGTCCGACAGCTCCACGCCTTTTGAGAGCATCCGGATCTCCTCATCCGTCAGAACTCCTTTGACCTTGACTTCATAGGTCTTGGGGACTTCAAAACTCGGGTGGAGAATTTTCTGGACCAGCTCGCCGTCGTTGGTCAGAAGCAGAAGGCCTTCGCTGTCGTAATCGAGCCGGCCCACCGGATAGACGCGGGCCCGAACCCCCCGCAGAAGGTTCTTCACCGTCACCCGGCCCTGGGGGTCGGAGAGCGTCGTGACCACTTCCCGGGGCTTGTTCAGCATGAGGTATACCTTCGGCTGTTTGGGATTAATCAGCTTTCCCGAAACCTTGATATGGTCCTGCTCCGGATCGGCCTTGCTGCCCAATTCCCGAATCACCCGCCCGTTCACGGTCACGGCGCCGGCCGTCATGAGTTCCTCCGCCTTCCGGCGGGAAGAAATTCCGGCCCGCGAAATTATTTTTTGTATCCGTTCC
>JACQHO010000178.1 GCA_016198945.1 Nitrospirota bacterium
ATCCGTCCCTTGTCCATCACGAAGATCCGGTCGGCTTTTTGGATGGTGGTCAGACGGTGTGCGACCACGAAGGTCGTCCGTCCTTTCATCAGCCGGTCGAGCGCCTCCTGGATGGCGGCCTCGGATTCGTTGTCGAGCGAGGAGGTGGCCTCGTCCAAAATCAAGAGGCGCGGATTTTTCAGTATCGCGCGCGCGATCGCGATCCGCTGGCGTTGTCCGCCCGAAAGGTTGATCCCCTTTTCACCCACGATCGTATCGTACCCCTTTGGAAAGGCCGTGATGAAAGCATGCGCATTGGCCGATTTCGAGGCCTCGATGATTTCATCGTCCGTCGCATCGAGCTTTCCATATCGGATATTCTCCCGTATGGAACCGCCGAACAGTATCGTCTCCTGGGGGACCAGTCCCACCTGCCGGTAGAGGCCGGCCCGTTGCACCGTCTTGATATCCACGCCGTCGATCTCGATCGTTCCAGCCGTCGGGTCATAGAAGCGGTGAAGGAGTTGAATCAGCGTGCTCTTCCCGGCCCCGCTCGGCCCCACCAGCGCGACCATTTCGCCCGGCCGGACCTCGAATGAGATCTCCGCGAGCACCGCGATCTCGGGCGTATATTGAAAGCTCACCTGATGGAAGGCCACGCGACCGCCGATTCGAGGCATCTCGACCGCGCCCGGAGGATCCGCGACCTCCGGTTTTGTATCGAGGATCTCAAAGACGCGCTGCGTCGCCCCCTGGGCCTCCCGGATCTGGGAGAAGAGGTGGGCGAAACTTCCGAACGGACCGATCAGAATGCCGGCATACAGAATAAAGGCGATCAGATCGCCGGGCGTGATGACCCCGGCCATCACCTGCCGTCCGCCGTACCACAAAATCCCGGCGGCCGCCCCGAACGTTACGATCGTGATCAGCGGGACGAAGACGGCCAGTATCCGCGCGCGCGTCAGCGCGGTCGAGACCATCCCTTCAAGATGCCGCGCGTACCGGTCCTCTTCATGCGCCTCGGCCACAAACGACTTCACGATACGGATGCCGGAGACGACCTCTTCAACCACCGTTGAAGTATCGGCCGTCCGGTCCTGCATGGTGGTCGAGAGCCGTTTGAGTTTCCGGCCGAAAAAGGTCCCGATCAAAACAATGAGCGGGATCACCGAAAGAATCAATAAACAAAGCCGCCAGTTCAGATAAAACAGGATCGAGACGCCGCCCGTCAGCGTCACGAACTGCTTGGCCATGTCGATCGGAACGTTCGTCGCGATGTTCTGGATCACCGTCACGTCGTTCGTCAGCCGGGACATCAACTCGCCGGTGCGGCGTTTGGCGAAAAAACTGACCGACAGCGTCCCAAGATGTTTGAATAGGCGGGTTCGAAAATCGGCCACCACCCGCTGGCCGATAAAGGCGACGAGATAGCTGTGGCCCATCGTCAGCAGGCCCTGGATGACGAAAAGAGCCAGCAAACTCAACACGGCCGAGTTCAGCGCCGCCGAATCGGGCGTGTGGAGAAAGGAATTGACCACATCCCGTACGATCCAGAGCAGGCCCAGATTCGTGAGGGCCACGGCCGCAAGAAGCGCCGCGGCCAGGACCATCCGCCTGACGTAGGGTTTGATATAGGCAAACAACCGCAGAAGATTTTTCATCCGGTCCGCTTCAATCCCCAGGGCGACTCGGCCAGCCACCGCGTGAGATCGGCCGCCGGCAGCGGACGGCTCATGTAATGCCCCTGCGCCGCATCGCAACCCATCGCGATCAGCCGATCCAGTACGGATGGGCTCTCCACGCCTTCCGCGACGACCTTCAGCCCCAGATTATGCGCCAGATCGATCGTCGAGCGCACGATCAGCGCGTCGTCCTCATTCGCGTCCATGCCGATCACGAACGATTTGTCCACCTTGACCGCGGCCACCGGCAGCCGCCTCAGATAACTCAGGGAGGAATAGCCGGCCCCGAAATCGTCGATCGAAAACCGGATGCCCATCGTCTTCACGCGCGTGAGGATTTCCATCGCCCTCGCCGGATCGGCCATGATCGCGCTTTCGGTGATCTCCATCTCGAGCCAGTCCGGACGGATGCCGTGGGCGTGAAGCATTTCGTCGATCTGCTCCGGCAACTGCAAATCCTGAAGGTTCCGGGTTGAGAGATTGACCGCAATCGAGATTGTGATCCCGGCCTCCCGCCACGCGAGGTATTGGCGAATCGCCTCGCCCAAAACCCAAAGGGTGAGCGGCTTGATCACTCCGGTATGCTCCGCCAGCGAAATAAACTGGTCCGGCTCGATGGTTCCGTGATGCGGATGATTCCATCGCACCAGCGCCTCGACGCCGACGACCCGCCGGGCTCTCAGATCAATCTTCGGCTGGTAATGAAGGACCAATTCCTTGCGTTCGACGGCATGGCGGAGATCCCCCATCAGGGCCAGCCGGCGGGGGCTGTGCCGGTCATGCTCCGAGATATAGACCGCAAAGCCGCTGCCGGATTGCTTGGCCGTATACATCGCCACGTCCGCGCGGCGCATGAGCATATCGGTATCCTCCCCGTGTTCGGGAAACACCGCGATGCCGATGCTTGCCCCCACCTCGAGGAAAAAACCCTCGATGACGAACGGCCGGTCCAGCGCCTCATGGATCTTTCGCGCGGCCACGGTGGCGCCGTCGATGTCGGTCGCCGGCAGCAGAACCGCAAACTCGTCCCCGCCCAGCCGGGCGATGGTGTCGGACTCCCTCAGCGCGGTCAGCACCCGCGGCCCGACCTGTTTCAACAAAAGGTCGCCGTGATGGTGTCCCAGCGCATCGTTGACGTCCTTGAATCGGTCCAGATCCATGATCAACAACGCCAGCGGTTTGTTCTCACGGGAGGCGGCATGGACCGCCTGCTTGAGACGGTCCAGCACCAGGGTGCGGTTGGGCAGATCGGTCAAAAGATCGTGCAGTGCCTGATATTCGAGCGCGGCCGCCTGCGCCTTGCGCTCGGTAATGTCGCGCACGATGGCCATCACTTCATCCTCTCCGCTCACCACGATCCGGGATTCATACTCGTGCCGGTTTCCGTTCACAAGAAGCTGATATTCAAGGATCTGCGGATCTCCAGTTTGAAGCGCCTGCTCCATGTAATGCATCGCCTGACGGGCCACATCCGCCGGCAACACCTCTTTGAGGTTCTTACCCAAGAATTCATTCGGCGGCAGCAACGGCTCCATGTCTTTCGCCGGAATGAAGTCGAGATACGTTCCCTCTTTGTTGATCCGGAACATCATGTCCGGCATCACATGCAGCAGGGCGCGATTTTTGGACTCGCTCTTTCGCAGCGCCTCCTCCGCCCGCCGGCGCTCGGTGATATTGGTGGCGATCACCATCGCGGATTCGACCCGGCCGTCGTTCTTGATCGGAACCAGGCGGGACAGCCAGGATGTCGCTCCGACCGCGCCGACTTCAACCTCCCGGGGCTCGCCGGAATCGAACACCTCATGGAGCGCCTGCATGTACCGCAACCCGTCTTCGGCCGATAGAAAACCGACGGCGGGCTTCCCCAGAACGCTCTCGACGGTGTACTCCGGCAATGTGTAATTGATGAACAAAATCCTGCTTTCACGATCCACCTTCATAATCACATCCGGCGAGTTTTCCACGAGAAGGCGGAACGTCTTCTCCGACTCCCGCAGCGCCTCCTCAATACGTCGATCGAATAGATCGCCTTTTTGCGATGCTTTCCCGATCCGTTTGTTTTGGGGTTCGGTCCTTGCCGTGGGCTTTTTGGATTTCCTGGGCATGAGACGGATTCGCTTTCCTCTCGCCGCTTTACGGACGCGCTCTGACGGGATGGTCTACTATATCTTCTGATGAACCGCCTGTCAAC
>JACQHO010000185.1 GCA_016198945.1 Nitrospirota bacterium
ATTTTATATAATCAGACGCGATGGATCGAGACCGGCTCCGGAATATTCAGGACAAGGATCAGTTCAAGCGGAATCGACGGAGACATCGGCGGATTCTGCTAGTCCTATCGGTATTGATCGCGTCGGTGCCGGCCGGTCTTTCTCTTCGAGAAACGACCGAGCCTCGAACGGAGCTCCTTCTGAACAGGTCCGAGCCGGTCAACGCCGCGTTGTCAAATGCGGATGAACCGGGAGTGGAGGATCGGCCCGCCACCGCTTCGGGGGAGATCGAGGTCAAAGAGCCCTTCTACGATCTGATGAAGAGATTGGGGGCGGAGGATGCCGAAATCCTGAATATGGCCCAGGCCTCCCGCAAGGCATTTGATCTGCACATGATCAAGGCGGGACAGGCTTACGAGATTCGATTCGATGCGGACGGAAGTCCAGCGAGGTTCGAATATGAGATTGACGATCAACGGCTTCTTATCCTGTCTATGTCATCCGGAGAATGGTCCGCCGAGATCGAGACCATCGAGTATCAGGTTTGGGAGCGGGTTGTCAAGGGAGTCATCAAGGATTCGTTATACCTTTCGCTGATGGAGGCCTGCCAGACCACGGCGCTGGCGATCAACCTGGCCGACATTTTTGCCTGGGACATTGATTTTTCGCTGGATCTCCGACCGGGCGATGCCTACGGCATCCTGTACCAGGAACGCTGGCGAGGCGACCGGCTCATTGGGCCGGGCCGAATACTGGCGGTGCAGATCATCAATCAGGGGGATACATACAGCGCGGTCTATTATAAGGACGATTCCGGGCAGGAAGATTACTACGATTCGGCCGGCCGCTCGCTCCAGAAGCAGTTCCTCAAATCGCCGTTGCGGTTCAAGTACATCAGCTCGTATTTCTCCAAGAACCGTCTCCATCCGATCTTGAAGATTCAAAGACCTCATCTCGGCGTCGATTACGCCGCTCCCTACGGAACGCCGGTCCGCACCGCGGCGGACGGCCGGGTGGTCTACAAGGGCCGGGACGGCCATATGGGCAACATGATCAAGATCCGTCACAACGGCATTTATTCCACGGCCTATGGGCATCTATCGCGTTATGCGAAGGGGTTGGGCGTCGGCCAGTCGGTCAAACAAGGAGAGATCATCGGATATGTGGGCTCGACGGGTTTGTCGACAGGACCCCACCTGCATTACTCCTTCTATAAGCACGGAAAGCTGATCAATCCATTGCGGGAGAAGAATCCAAGGGCGAAATCGATCCCTTCATCCGAGCATCCGAAGTTCGAGGCCTCCGCCCGGCGGTTTCTCGATCGGGCGCAGCCTTCCGAAAATGAGAAGATCACGGCGGCGATCGACCGGCCCGGTGCTTGATTTGCGCCGGCGGGACGATCGTGGTCTTTCCCGCGCCGGGAGGCGCCTGCAGTACGGCCGCGGCATGAGCAACGAGCGCCTCCCGCCGCGAGGAGAGAACCGCATGGATGGGAAGTGAGGCGGTTGTTTTTTTCGGATCGAATTCGGGTATAGGATGATGAACGCTTTAAACATTATATTTGGATTTTTTTGAGAATGTGAATAAAATATTGCGAAGCGCGTCATGATGGGTTATACTTTTTACAACGAGCGATGAATCCACCGGCGGCCGTTCGATTTCTCCGCCGTGTTTTTCTCCGGATTCGTTGCGCCGGTTTTCTGCCTGTTTTACCGAAGAGCATCCTTCATTCTTTCGTCTTGCAGCGGGTTCAAATTCGGAGGATTCGATGTCGTACGACGTTCTGGAACGGGCAGCGGTGCCTGTTTTGATGTTCATCGCCGTGACGGGGGTCGGACTGCTGCTGCGGGCATGGGGCCTTCGAATCCTCACCCGGTGGTCGCTTCGGACCCAAACCCGGATGGACGATATCGTCCTCGATGCCGTCCGTCATCCTTCCCTGTTCTGGGTCGCGGCAATCGGGCTGTACCTTGCCGTCGGAACTTCCGAGCTTCCCAAGGCGTACATCGCCTACGGTTTTACACTCCTTCATGCGCTGGTGATCCTGTCGGTCACGTTCGTGGCGGCCAATCTGACATCGAGGATCGCGATCTATTCGATTCAAAAGGCCGAAATCCCGATCCAGGCGACCGGGCTGACCCAGGGCGTAATCAAGATGGTCGTGATCACGACCGGGCTCCTGATTCTGCTGGGGACCCTGGGGATCTCGATCACCCCGCTCCTGACCGCGCTGGGCGTCGGGGGCCTTGCCGTCGCGCTGGCCCTTCAAGATACGCTGGGCAATCTGTTCGCCGGCGTCCATATCCTGATGGAGAAGTCGGTCCGCGTCGGGGATTTCGTCAAGCTGGAGACGGGGCAGGAAGGGTACGTGACCGATATCGGGTGGCGCACCACGCGCGTGAGGATGCTCCCGAACAATATCGTGATCATTCCCAACGGAAAACTGGCCCAGAGCATCCTCACGAATTATTATCTTCCGGAACCCCGGATGGCGCTGCTCGTTCCGATCAGCGTGAGTTACGACTCGGATCCGGAGAAGGTGGAGTCGATCCTGGTCGAGGAGGCCGTGAAGGGCGCGAAGGAGATTCCGGGGATGCTCTCCGATCCGGCGCCCTTCGTCCGGTTCATCCCCGGCTTCGGGGATTTCTCGCTGGACTTCACGCTGATCTGCCAGGTGAAGGAGTTCACGGACCAGTATCTGGTCCAGCACGAGCTGAGAAAACGGATTTTCAAACGCTTTAAACAGGAAGGGATCGAAATCCCCTTCCCCGTCCGGACGGTTCATCTAAAACAACAATAGGGGTTCGGAGCGCCATGCGGGAAGAAGACCGTCCTGCAATACAGGCATTCACCTTTTTTGAATGCGCCGGCCTGCTTCAGCCGACCGGAGAGCGGGCCCGGGATCTTTCGAAGCTTCTGTCGCTGATCCGGACCGTGGAGCCGGGCGTGATCTATCACCATACGCATCAATACTATCTGAAAGCCGCCGTCGAAGCGCCGGAGTATCCAAACGACTTCGCCGTCTGGGCCGCGGAATATCTGGAGGAGCGCGCCCTGGCCGAGAAGCTGGCCGGCCTGGACCTGTACGCTTATCGCGATGTCGAAGAGGTCCGGCGGGCGCTCATCGGGATTATCGAAGGATATCTTCGGGAGAATCCGATGCCGAGGCCGGTCCGAAACGGGGACGAGTTTTTCTTTAATGACGCGGTCAGCATTGTGATGGAGGCCGGCCCGAGGGCGGAGAATCTGCCCGATTTCATCGAGGGCCTGGAAACGGTCGGCGCCAGCAGCCTCTATTTCCATTTCTTTGAAGCCCGGTTGCGTCTGCGCCGGCCCGCGGACGATTTCTCCGTCTGGCTGGAACAGGGCCTTGGACGCGGAGATCTGGCCCGGAGGATTCGAGGACTCGACCCCTACCGATACAGCCTTGAGGGGCTCCGCGGGGAGATCCTCTCGTTGCTTCACGGAGCCGTTTAGAGGAGAAGCGTGATGCCGGGGTTGTCCGCCTATGAGAAGATCGCCGAACCGGAGGAGATCCGGCTGTTGACCCGGCTGGGAAAGCGGCTGGCCGGCCGGTCGTTTCTCCATGTCAACTCCACCTCCGAGGGAGGAGGCGTCGCCGAAATCCTTCACCGGCTGATCTCGCTGTTTCGCGAGCTGGGCATCCTTGCGCGATGGGAAGTCTTGAAAGGGAATCCGCCCTTTTACGATATGACCAAGCGGATTCATAACGCCCTTCAGGGTCAAGGGTCGGAGATCACGCCCCGGATGTGGGAAATCCATCGCGAGGTGAATGATTCCAACGCACGGCAGATCCCGCTGGAGGCCGATCTCGTCTTTATTCACGATCCGCAGCCGGCCGCGCTGATCCATCATCGCCGCGACGGCCTGTGGGTCTGGCGTTGTCATGTGGATGTTTCCCATCCCCAACCGGAAGCATGGCGGGAACTGGCAGGGCACGTCGGCCGGTACGATGCGGCGATCTTCTCGGGGGCCAAGTTCGCCCAACGGCTTGCCGTCCCGCAGTTCGTCGTGCCGCCGTCCATTGATCCGCTGAGCGAAAAGAATCGCGATCTCGGCGAACAGGAAGTCCGCGAGATCCTCGATGGCCATGGGATCGGCCTGGACAAGCCGCTGCTGGTGCAGGTCTCCCGATTCGACCGGTTCAAGGATCCGCTCGGCGTGATCGCGGCCTATCGGATGGTGAAAAAATATCATGACTGCCGGTTGATCCTGGCCGGCGGACCCGCCTCGGATGATCCGGAGGGAGAGGAGATCCTGTCTCGCGTGCGGGAGGAGGCCCGGAATGATCCGGACATTTGCGTGCTACTGCTGCCTCCGTTCAGCGACCGGACGATCAACGCGCTGCAGCGGGCCGCGACGATCGTTCTCCAAAAATCCACCCGGGAAGGCTTCGGGCTCACCGTTGCCGAGGCGCTCTGGAAATCGAAGCCGGTGATCGGCGGAGCGGTGGGAGGCATTCCTTCGCAGATCCATCACGGGGCGACCGGTTTTCTGGTCCATTCGGTCGAAGGAGCGGCGTACCGCATCCGCCAGTTGCTGCATAATCCCGAGTTGGGGAAGAGGATGGGCGAGATGGGACGGGAACATGTTCGGCGGAATTTTCTGATCACCCGCCAGGCCAGAGACTACCTGGCCCTTTGGGTCGCCTTAGAGCATCGGGGTGAGAGGGTGATCCAGATATGATCGGCAACGACGGAAAAAACGATCGTGACGAACGTGGCGCGGCGTCTTTCTTCTCTCGAAGCGTTTCCGAATCTTTAAGGTTGCAAGCGAAGCGCCTGGTGGTGGTTTCCAATCGGGAGCCCTACATCAATCGAAAAACACGCGACGGGGTCCGGTGGGATCGTCCGGCGGGCGGCGTCACGGCGGCTTTGGATCCGTTGCTTCAATCCATCAATGGAACCTGGGTGGCCTGGGGCAGTGGCGACGCCGACCGGCTTGCGGTGGACGAGCGGGACCGGGTACGCGTGCCGCCCGATCAGCCCTCCTATACCCTGCGCCGGATCTGGCTGACGCCCGAAGAGGTCGAGCAGTACTACCACGGTTATTCGAACCGATTCCTCTGGCCTCTCTGCCACATGACGCTGGATCGCGTCGTTTTCCGCCGGAAATATTGGGAGGCCTACCGCAGCGTGAATGAACGGTTTGCCCAGGTTATACTGGAAGAGTTGGATGGGCGGCCCGGCCTGGTCTGGATCCAGGACTATCATCTGGCGCTCTGTCCGTTGTTTCTCAAACAGCATCGCCCCGATCTGACGGTGGCGCTTTTCTGGCACATTCCGTGGCCGGCGCACGACGTCTTCCGGATCTGTCCCCAGCGAAAAGAACTGCTCTCGGCCCTGCTCGCCTGCGATCAGATCGGTTTTCATCTCGACCGGTACCGGTCGAGCTTTCTGGAATGCGTGGAACGGGAGATGGGCCCCGCGTCGGAGCCGGGGAAGAACAGCGTCTTGTTCCGGGATCATGAGACGAAGATTTTGGCCGTTCCGGTGAGCATTGATTTCGAGTCATTCGACCGGCTGGCCCGTTCCCCGGAAACCGAGAAGCGGATGGACAATTTGAGAAAGCGGCTGAAAATCGGCCCGGACTCGATTGTCGGATTGGGGGTGGATCGTCTCGACTATACCAAAGGACTGCTCAAGCGCCTCTGGGCGCTCGAAGAGTTTCTGGCCCGTTATCCGGAATACCACGGCCGCCTCCTTTTTATCCAGATCGCCGCGCCCACGCGGGCCGAGAGTGAACCCTATCGGGGTTATCGGGACATTCTCCAATCGACCGTTCAGGAAATCAATCGCCGCTTCGCCCGGCCGGACTGGCGGCCGATCGAATACATCGAGGGGCAGCTGAGTCATGCGTCGGTTGTGGCCTATTATCGTCTGGCCCGTTTCTGCCTGGTCAGCTCCGTTTACGACGGGATGAACCTGGTCTCGAAGGAGTACGCGGCATCGAAAGTCGACGAGACGGGTGTACTGTTGCTGAGCGAGATGGCCGGGTCGCTGGACGAATTGGAGGGGGCGATTCCGATCAATCCGTATGACGTGGAGGGCACGGCCGAGGCGATCCGGCGCGCGATCGAGATGCCCGCGGAAGAACAAAAGGCCCGGCTGGCCCGTATGAGAGAGTCGGTTCGGAAGCGCGACATCTATGAATGGATGGAAACCAACCTGAATTCCATTTCGGGTTGACCGATGCCGCCGGTCCGACCGCTGCGAAACCCCTCTCTCCGAGACCGGATGAAACAACCGGCCGCGCTCTTCCTCGATTTCGACGGCACGCTGGCGCCGATCGCTCCCCGCCCGGAGCAGGCATGGCTCCCGCTTAAGACGCTTCGGCTGCTGAAGTCGCTCTCAAGACGCGTTCCGGTGGTGATCGTCAGCGGAAGGTCCCTCCGCGATATCCGATTCCGCGTGGGTCTTGAAGGAATCATCTATGCGGGAAACCATGGACTGGAGATCGCCGGATGCGGACTCCGACATCGCATCGGGGATGCGATTCATTGGCGTCGGTTTCTAAAGGCCGTGGCGGAACAATTGCGAAAAGATCTGAGCGGCCTGCACGGCATTCTTTTCGAGGACAAAGGAAGCACATTGAGCGTGCATTATCGTCTGACTCGTGGAGCGGTCCGGCGGAAGGCCGCCCGACTCTTCTCCGGACGGATGGGACCACTTCAACGCCGGGGCAGGGTCCGGATTACCCGAGGAAAGGCCGTCTGGGAAATCCGGCCTCCCGTCGAGTGGGACAAAGGCCGCGCCGTGGCATGGATCATGAGGCAGCCGAAATTTCGAGGGCGATGGCCGATCTACATCGGAGACGACGAGACGGATCAGGACGCCTTCCGGATGATTCGGAGGATCGGTGTCGGAATTGCGGTCGGCCCACGGAACCAAAAGGGCTCGGCTCACTTCGTGCTGAGGGACCCGGGAGAAGTTTATCGTTTTCTCAGACGGGTCCTCGACGATTTTCGGAAGAAAAACGGAACGACGGTCGGCGCCGACTAAAAACGGGAAGCGGGCAATGAAATGGCGTTTGCAGACGGCGGTTGTTCTTGGCTGGACGATCTGTATTCTCTTCGGATGCACCGCGCCGGAAAGACCGAAGGGCGATGCCGGACCGGCGACGCTTGTCTTTAAGCATGGAAAAATCGCGGGCCCTCCCGAGGCGTTCCGGGCGCTGCTGGACCGCTTCGAAGCCGGGCATCCGGGCCTCCTCGTCCGGGACGAATCCCTTCCATCCTCGACCGACCAGCAGCACCAGTTCTACGTGATCAGCTTGGAGGGACGCTCACCGGATTTCGACGTCCTGGCCATGGATGTCATCTGGGTCCAGGAGTTTGCCCGCGCCGGATGGATTCGCGACCTCTCTCATCTGCTCCCGCCTGAGGACCGCGCGGCATTTTTCCCGGGCCCGGTCGAGGCCGTGACCTTCAAGGATCGGGCCTATGCCGTTCCCTGGTACATCGACGCCGGCCTTCTCTATTATCGAAAGGACTTGCTGGACAAGTACGGCTTCGGCCCGCCGAAGACCTGGGAGGAACTGGTCGGAGAATCGCAGACGATTCTGGAAGGGGAACGGGATCCGCAATTGAAGGGATTCATCTGGCAGGGAAAACAGTATGAAGGACTGATCTGCAACGTGCTGGAGTATATCCGGTCTAACGGCGGGGAGGTGCTGGACCGGGACGGGAAGGTCGTCCTGTCCAGTCCGCCGGCGCGAAAGGCCCTGGGCTTCATGCGCGATCTGATCACGCGCTATGGGGTGTCGCCTCCGATGGTCACCACGGCGGACGAGGAAGCCACACGCCGTATTTTCGGGGAGGGCCGTGCGGTTTTTTTGCGCAACTGGCCGTACGCCTGGAATCTCTTTGAGCAGCCGGGATCGAAGATCCGCGGGAAGGTGGGTGTCTCTCCTCTGCCCGGCTTTCCCGGCCATCCATCCGCGGCCACCCTGGGAGGCTGGCAGTTGGGGGTCAATCGTTATTCGCGGCATCCTAAAGAGGCCGAGGCGCTCATCCGGTTTTTGACCTCCGCCGAAGCACAGCGATGGATGGCGATCGAGATCGGGTACAAACCCACCCGGACGGCGTTATACCGCGATAGGAAACTCATGGCGGCCCAGCCCTTTATGACCGGGTTGTACGGGATTTTCCAAACGGCCCGGCCGAGACCGGTGACGCCTTATTATCTCATGCTCTCGCAGGTGATGCAGCCGGAATTCTCGGCCGCGATGGTCGGCCTCAAAAGTCCGGAGGCCGCCCTCGAGGACGCGCAGCTCCAGATGAACCATATCCTTTTCGGAAGACCGGGGACATGAGGCCGACCGACCGCCGTCTCGGATATCTATTGGTCAGCCCGGCCGTTTTTATCCTGGCGGCCGTCGCACTGCTTCCGATCCTTGCGGCGGCGGGCTTGAGCCTTCAGAGGCGTCTGCCGATTTTTAATATTTCCGAGTTTGCGGGACTGGAGAATTACCGCTTTCTCATCCTCGATCCGCGTTTTTGGAACAGCCTTGGCAATACCGTTTATTTCACCGTCATCTCGGTCGCGCTGGAACTCGCGCTGGGATTGACGATTGCGCTTTTATTGGACCGTCCGTTCGCCGGCCGGGGATGGATGCGCGCCGTTCTGCTGATCCCCTGGGCGATTCCGACCGTGGTTTCGGCGCGGATGTGGGAGTGGCTTTACAACGTGGAGTTCGGGATGCTGAATTATCTTTTGACGGCGTCGGGCCTTGCGTCCGGGCCGGTCAATTGGCTCGGGGATCCCTTCTGGGCGATCCATGCCGCCATCTTCATGGATGTCTGGAAGACGACCCCCTTTGCTGCGCTGCTGTTCATGGCCGGACTGCAGACGGTTCCGAGGGATCTGTATTTTGCCGCGCGCGTGGACGGGGCCGGCCCTTGGGCGGTCTTCTATCACATCACGCTTCCCGCGCTCAAACCCGTGATCCTGGTGGTTCTGCTGTTCCGAACGCTTGACGCCTTCGCGTCTTCGACGCCGTTTACGTGCTGACCGGCGGCGGGCCGGCGAATACCACCGAGACGATCTCGATCTACGCCTACAAGGTTTTATTTCAAACGCTACAGTTCGGATACGGCTCGACACTGGCCGTCATCACCTTTCTTTGCATCATGCTGATCAGCCTCGTCTATCTGAAGCTGCTCGGCCGTGAATACTGGAGGAGGCTGGTCCCATGACGCAGCCGGACGGATTAACGCGGGCGGGATTTTTGTTTCTGCTGAGCGCGATCGTGATCTTCTGCCTGGGGCCGGCCGTCTGGCAGGCCGTCACCTCGTTGAAGCCCGAGACGGAGCTGATCCGGCTGCCTCCCATCCTGCCGTCGCATCCGACGCTGGACCATTATGTTACCGTTCTTCGGGATCGTTCCTTCCTACGGATGATCGTGAACAGCTTGATTGTGGCCTCGGCCGTTACGGGGATCAGCCTGGCGGTCGGTTCCGTCGCGGCCTTCGCGCTGGCCTGGCTGGGGTTCAAGGGGAAAGGGATCGTTCTGGGGATCGCGCTGGCCATTTCGATGTTTCCGCCCATCGCCGCGGTCAGCCCGCTCTATCTCGCCGTTCGCGCGCTCGGGTTGAGGGACACCTGGTGGGTGCTCATCGCGCTTCACACCGCGTTCGCGCTCCCGCTGACCCTCTGGATCCTGACGAGTTTTTTCCGCGAGATCCCGGAGGAACTCTACAGGGCGGCGCGGCTGGACGGCTGCGGCCCGCTTCAGGCCTTCTTTAAAATCCTGCTTCCGCTCGCGTCGCCGGGGCTGGCGGCGGCCGCCCTGGTGGCCTTCATCTTTTCCTGGAACGAGTTCCTTTTCGCACTGACGTTTACCACGACAGAGTCTTCCCGGACCGTCCCGGTGGGCATCGCCCTTTTTCCGGGGCTGCACGAGATTCCGTACGGCGACATCGCGGCCGCCTCGCTCGCCGCAACCTCCCCCGTGATCGTGCTGACGCTCCTCTTCCAGCGACGGATCGTGGAGGGTCTGACGGCCGGGGCGACGAAAGGGTAAGGGAAGAGGATGACCGAGGTCCGGCTTGAAAAACTGACGAAGCGCTTCGGGGCGGCGGAAATCCTGAAAGCCGTCGACCTGACGGTTCATTCCGGAGAATTCTTCACCGTCGTGGGTCCGAGCGGCTGCGGAAAGTCCACGCTCTTGAATCTGGTCGCAGGCCTGGAAGCGCCCACCGCGGGGGCGATCTACTTCGACGACCGTCCCGTCCATCTTCTCGGTCCCCGGGAGCGTGACGTGGCGATGGTGTTTCAAAGTTACGCATTGTATCCCCACATGACGGTTTACGATAATCTGGCTTTCCCGCTCCGGATGAAGAAGCGGTCCGCAGCCGAGATCGACCGGAAGGTTCGTGACGTCGCGGAGTTGCTTGGATTGACCCCGTCCCTCCCGCGCCGTCCCCGCGAACTCTCGGGCGGCCAGCGCCAGCGTGTGGCCCTCGGGCGGGCGATGGTGCGTCAGCCCCGCCTGTTCCTTCTGGACGAGCCTCTCTCCAATCTGGATGCGCAACTCCGGATCGAGATGCGAAGCGAGTTGAAGAAATTGCATCAGGCCTTGAGGGCGACGATGATCTATGTGACCCATGATCAGGCCGAGGCGATGACGCTTTCGGACCGGATCGCGGTGCTTCACCGGGGAGACCTGCAGCAGTGCGGGAAGCCGAAGGAGGTGTACGAGCGGCCGGCCAACCTCTTTGTGGCCGGATTCATCGGACATCCGCCGATGAATCTGCTTCGTGGAACGTTTCGTCTCGGTCCCGAGGCGGCTGTGGATCTGGGGGCGGGAACCCGTTTCGGGCTGGCCGGTGTGTTGCGGGACCGGCTGAGGGATTTTCCGGAGGGAGGAGAGCTTGTCTTGGGACTCCGGCCTGAACATCTGCGGCTCCGGAAGTCCGGGAAGGATCTCGGCCGGTCTGTTCGTCTGACCCTGATCGAGCCGATGGGTTCGGAAGTCTGGCTGGAGTTGGGCTGGGGCGATCATCGGCTTCGGGCGAAGGCGCCGGCCGAGTTCGACGGGAGCGTCGGCCAAACGTTCGAGTTCGAGATTGACGAATCCCGGGTCTATTTTTTCAATGCCGATCGGGGCGATAGAATTTCCTGACAGTATATCTTCCAAGATTTGAGATGAGGTCATTTGCATTCCGCACCGTCCTGGAATTATAATGAATTGAGATTGCATTTGATCCGTTTCATGGCAAAGCGCCAAGAGTACGGAAAAAAAGAAAGGAGGTGCTCCCATGGGATTTTGGAATCGCGTTAAAAAAGATCTTCAGATCGCCGTGAAAGAAGGCACGGAGCTTATTAAGGAAGGGACCTCTGTTCTAACGGCGGAAGCGCGCCGGGTGAGCAAAAAGGGGACGGCGACCATGTCAGTCGAAGCGCGCAAGATGATGAAGGAGGGTTTCGCCACGGCCAAGAAAGGCGCGGCCAGCGTGAAGGCCGAAGCCGGTCGGATGGCCCGCATCGCCAATCTCCGCTATCAACTGTTCCGGCAAAATCAAATGGCCCAAAACAAATTCGCCGAAATCGGCGGAGCGGTCTACGACCACAGCCTGAAAGGTTCTCGTAAGGTCCGTCTGAACGGAAAAGTTCAGAAACTCGTCAAGGAGGCCGAACGAATCGAGGGGCGGATCGGGAAATTAAAATCCGAAATCGACCGGCTCTCGATGTCGCAACGGCGCTGAGGAAAGGGGATCTTACGGATGGAAGGGCCAAAAATAAGGAATCAAGATGGTCGCCAGCAGCCAAAACAAAATATTCAGTGGAGTTCCGACGCGAAGAAAATCGGAAAATTTGTACTGTCCGGCGCCGTAGATGAGGGTGTTGGTCTGATAACCGACCGGCGTCATGAAACTAGCCGAGGCTGCATATGTGACGGCCATGAGAAAGGGACGGGCGTCCAAACCGAGCGACTCGGCCGTCACGATCGCGATCGGCGCAAGCAGCGCGGCGGTCGCATTATTGGACATCATCTCGGTCAGGAGCGACGTGAGCAGGTATAAAGCCGATACAATGGCCACGGGCCCGAAGGCGCCGATGGTTCCGATCAGGAGGTTTGAAATCAAGGCGGCCGCTCCCGTTTTCTCCAAGGCAATGCCAAGGGTGAGGACCCCGGCCAGCAAGAAGATGACCTTCCAGTCGATCGCCGTATAGGCCTCCTCCAGCGTAATGCATTTCGTCAGAATGAGAAGAACGCTGCCGATGATCGCGCTGACCACGATCGGAAAGATGCCGAGCGCGGCGGTGAGGACTACCCCGGATACAATCGCGACGGCGGGCAGAATCTTATGTTTTCGAAATTCCGGCAGCCCGACCTCCGTCACGAAGATGAAAGCCTGCCGCTCCTTCAGTTCATCGAGATTCTCCCGCCGGACTTCCAGTAGAAGCACGTCGCCCGCCTGGAGCCGGGTTGTCTCCAGCTGCTCGTGCATTACTTCGCCGCGGTGACGGATCGCGAGAGCCGCGGCATTAAACCGCTGGAAAAAACGGGTCTGTCGGAGCGTTCTGCCCTCGATCGGGGAATTCGGCGCGATCACCGCCTCAACCAGGACCGGTTCGCCCGACTCAAGGGTTCCCTTCAAGGGCTTCGGGTCCGACCGCAACCGGATGCCGGCCCGCTCCTGCAGTTGCCTGATCTTCTCAACATTGCAGTGCACCCGCAAGACGTCGCCGGCCTCCAGGACCGTTCCAAAGGAGAGCGGACGGATCGGTTGCCCGTTTCGGAAGACGTCCATGATGGCGATCTCTACATCCCGGATCAGCGGAGAGTCCTGGATGGTCTTGCCGACCGTTTTGGCCTCGGGCAGCAGGACGATCTCGGTCAGATAATCACCCATTCCATAGGTCTGTGTAAGGTCCCCGGGCGTTCTTCGATTGGGAATGAACCGGACAACAGTGATCACGTAGAGGAGGCCGGCGCCGAACAGAACCAGGCCGAGCGGGGTGAATTCGAACATGGTGAAAGCGGGCTCTCCGTGGCGTTCCACGATCGAACTCACCAGAATGTTGGTTGAGGTGCCGATCAGCGTGCAGACTCCCCCGAACATCGAGGCAAACGAGAGCGGCATCAGGAGTTTGGAAGGACTCACGTTGATCTCGCGCGCCAACCCAAGCGTGATGGGGAGAAAGACGGCGACCGCCGCGGTGTTGTTGATAAATGCGGACAGCATCCCGATGCCGACCATCAAGATGATCAGCGCGAGCCAGAAACTGTGCTTGCCGATGGCGGCGAGCGAGACGCCGATGAAGTTGACTGCGCCTGTTTTGTAGAGGGCGGCGGATAAAACGAACATGGCTCCCACGGTGACGGTTGCGGTGTTGCTGAAACCTGAAATGCCGTCCTCCGGAGTCACAAGACCGGTGGACAGCAACAAGGCCATGATGATCAGCGCGACAAGATCGACCGGAAGTTTTTCGGTCGCGAAAAGGATCACCGATAGCAAAACCAGCCCAAGCACCAGGATCATCTCAAACGTCATAGGTCATTGCTCGCAAAGGGCGGGACGCAAGTTGATGGAATTATTCATTCGGGTCTGTCGAAGAAAACGTAGTGGGGGCTGTAACGGCTTTCTTCCGTTCCGTCAATATAATTCCGACCGTCAAAATGATGTTGGTCAGAAAAATGATGATCAGGGTATAGTCCACGAACCGCGCGGCCTCGCCGATTCCGGACACGATGGCCAGCGAGGCCAGCACCGCCGAGGTGAGTCCGCGTGGAAGCATGTAGGACAGGATTTCGCGCTCGTCGCGGTGCTGGGGGTACAACAGAACCAGCAGGAAGACGCTGGCCTGTCGGGCCAGGATCAGAACCAAGGTGATGACCAGGCAGAACGCTATACCACCGAGATCCAGCTGCCGGAGCGTGAAAATCAGCCCGATGTAGACGAAGAAGAAGGTTCGTATGAAGAAGGAAACTTCGGCATGAAACCATCGGAGCTTTTCATCCAGCTCGAAACCGTCCCCGATCGAAAAAAGAGTGCCTAAACGATGCTGGTTCCCCAGGACGAGCCCGAAAACCAGCGAAGCCATCGCCCCGTTTCCGTGGAACCACTCCGTCAGGCTGAAAAGCAAAAAGAGCATCGCCAGCGTGATCATGTAGGAGAAGGGCTGGCCCTTCATGACCTTCAGGATCTTCAGCCAGGCGACTCCGGCCGCAATGCCCGCCACGACCGCGATCGAAAATCCGCTGGCCAGCTCCCGGAAGGGCTCAGCGAAGCCGGGGCTCTCACGTCCGAGAATTTCAATCAGCGAGAGGGAGATGATCACGCTCAGGACGTCGCTGAGGGCGGATTCGAGGGAAAGCAGGACCTTGGTGTCCGGGTGGATCTGGAGCCGCGAGACGACCGGAAAGACGATTGCGCTGCTGGTGCAGCCGAGGATGGCGCCCAGGAGGAGGCTCGCCACCCAGCCGTAGCTGAAAAGATAATGGGCGATCACGGCGATGAGGAACAGGCTGGCGGTGAAAACCAATAAGACCAGAAGCGAGGCCCCGGCAAATTGACGGACGATCCGGTCGATCTCCAGCTCCAGGCCGCCGTTGAAGAGGATGATGATCAGGGCCAGGGTCCCAAAAAAGGGCGTGATGGGCGAGAGGGTCCCGGGATCGAATAGATTCAGGACGGGGCCCAGCACGACGCCGATTAGGACCAGAGCGAGAAGATCCGGAACCTTGGTCCGCTGAAAAATCAGCGAGCCGAAGAATCCGATGAAGATGATGAGGCCCAACAGGGCAAAGGCCAGGGTGACGGTCATGTGATAACTCCGGACAACATCCTGGAACCCCGCGTCCCGCCAAAAGGGGTTGAAAGGTCGGCCTCGATGCGTTATACTTCGAACGGAACGACAAAGCCTTCAATCGGTTTTCCCATTATACTGTAAAGTCCCTCGGGCTCCAAGAAAAAAGGAGGCTGCCATGGCCGATTTTCATCAGACCGGGATGATCTCGACGCTTCACCGCCTCGGGCGTGTGGATCTGGACAGTCTTGAAACCCAACTGGAGGCCTTCTCTCACCAGATGCCGATTGCCCTGGTTCTTCCGTCTCTGTATTCCGACCTGACCGGACCCGCCATGAAGGGGATCCTCAAGGAGCTTCGGTCGGTCAAGTATCTCAATGAGATCGTCGTTTCATTGGACCAGGCCAACCGTGAAGAATTTGATCATGCAAAGAAATTTTTCTCCGATCTTTACTGTGAGCACAGGGTGATCTGGAACGATGGGGAAAAGATCCAGCAGCTTTTAAAACTATTGTCCGAAAATGGTTTGGATATCGGCCAGCCGGGCAAGGGCCGGGGAGCCTGGACGGCTTACGGTTACGTCCTTGCCAGGCGCCGCAGCAAGGTGATCGTTTTGCATGACTGTGACATCCTGACCTATCACCGGGAGTTCCTGGCCCGGCTCTGCTATCCGGTGGTCAATCCAAACATGGGATATGAGTTTTGCAAGGGGTACTACCCGCGGATTACGGATCGCCTTCATGGTCGCGTGACTCGACTCTTCTTTACGCCTCTGATCCGCACGCTTCAAACCATGATCGGCCATCACCCGTTTCTGACGTATCTGGACAGCTTCCGTTATCCCCTGGCGGGGGAGTTCTCGATGCTGGCGGATCTGGCCCGGGTCAACCGAATTCCCGGGGATTGGGGATTGGAGGTCGGGGTGTTGGCGGAGATCTACCGGAACACCTCAATCAAGCGGGTGTGCCAGGCGGATTTGTGTGAAAATTACGAACATAAACATCAGGCCCTTTCGCAGGACGATCCTCAGAAAGGATTGATGAAGATGGTGATTGATATCACCAAATCCCTTTTGCGAAATCTGGCGACGGAGGGACTGGTGTTTGACACCGCTTTTTTCAATACGCTCCGAACCGCTTATGTGCGGGCGGCTCAGGACGAGATTAAAAAATACGAGGACGATGCAATCATTAATGGGCTCGTGTTCGATCGTCACGGGGAACGACTGGCGGTGGACGCATTCACCCGTGCGCTCAAAATGGCTGTGGAAGAATTCTTGCAGGATCCCCTGGGAATTCCACTGATCACAAACTGGAACCGGGCTGTCTCCGCCATCCCGGACTTCTTCGCGCGGCTGGAAAATGCGGTCGACGTAGACAACACGGAGTGATCTCTTGACGCTGCGGGAGGAGTTAAAAAGCCGGCTGGAGTCGATCGGCCCGGCTGATATTCTGGTGGGCATCCCCAGTTACAACAACGCCCGGACTGTCGGGCGGGTGGTCCATGCCGTCGCGGCCGGTCTGGCGAAATATTTTCCCGAGACAAAGGCCGTTCTCGTGAATTCCGACGGCGGATCGAGCGACGGGACGCCGGACGCGGTCGAGAAATCGACCGTGGACCTGCAGAGCGTCCTCGTGGCCCATCGTGTGAACCCGGTCCACAAGATCGTCACGCCGTATCATGGGATCCCCGGAAAAGGAAGCGCCTTTCGGCTGATCTTCGATATCGCGAAGGACCTGAAGGCGAAGGCCTGCGCCGTGGTGGACGCCGATCTTCGCAGCATCACGCCCGACTGGATCGAGCTGCTCCTGCGGCCCGTTCTCAAGGAGGGCTACGACTACGTCGCGCCGTACTACCGGCGGCACAAATATGACGGGACGATCACGAACAGCATCGTGTATCCGCTGACCCGGTCCTTGTATGGGAAACGAATCCGGCAGCCGATCGGCGGGGAATTCGGTTTCTCGGGCGACCTGGCGGCCTATTTCCTGGATCAGGATGTCTGGGGGACGGACGTCGCCCGTTATGGAATCGATATCTGGATGACGACCACGGCGATCGCGCGGGGAAGCAAAATCTGTCAGGCTTATCTGGGCGCGAAGATCCACGATCCCAAGGACCCGGCCGCGGATCTCTCGGCCATGCTGGCCCAGGTCGTCGGCTCGACCTTCGCGCTGATGGAGAAATACGCGGACCAATGGAAGGCCGTCCAGAACTCGGAAGCGGTCCCGGTTTTCGGATTCGAGTACGACGTGGGGCTGGAGCCGATTCCGGTCAATACGGACCGGATGGTCAAGGCTTTCGGACTTGGACAGAGCGATCTGATGCCGTTGTGGGCCGAGATCCTGTCGCAGTCCACGCTTTCGGAGCTGAAAGAATTGAAACCCAACGGATCGGATTTCAGTATTTCGGATGAACTCTGGACCCGCATCGTTTACGATTTTGCGCTTGCGGCCCATCATCGGGTGATGGTTGGAGAACATCTCTTGAAATCCTTCACGCCCCTTTATCTTGGACGGGTGGCCTCGTTCATACTGGAGACCCAGTCGCTGAGCCACCATGAAGTGGAAGACCGCATCGAGCGGCTGTGCCGATGTTTTGAACAGGAAAAGAGCTATCTTTCGGACCGGTGGGATCAACCGATGAGCCATGGAGGATGACATGAAAGAACTCTGGCAGACCGGTTTTCTTAAGCCCATGGAGGCGTTTTTAAAACAGATGGGAGCGTTCCTGCCCCATCTGGTGGCGATGATCGTCGTGCTGGTTCTGGGGGGCCTGATTGCGTGGGCCGTGAAGTCGGCCGTCTTCCGCCTCCTGACCACGGCCAAGTTTGATCAATACTGCGGCCGTATCGGGCTGTCGCAGGCACTGGCCAAGGGCGGGATCCGCGAGACGCCGTCGCACTGGGTCGGCCGCCTGGCCTACTGGACAATCGTGCTGATTTTCCTCATGCTGGGCCTGGAGGTCCTGGACCTCAAACCGGTGGATCAGTTCGTGACCCAGGTCTTCTCCTATTTTCCGCATTTGCTGATCGCCGTCGTGATTCTGATCGTCGGATTTCTACTGGCCAATTTCTTCGGCCGGGCAACGCTGATCGCGGCCGTCAACGCGCAGATTATCGAGGCGCGCTTTCTGGCCCGGACCGTTCGGATCGCCGTGATCCTTCTGGCGCTGGCGATGGCCTTCGAACAGCTCGGAATCGCGAAGACCGTGATCGTCGCGGCCTTCTCGATCACG
>JACQHO010000183.1 GCA_016198945.1 Nitrospirota bacterium
CGCGGCGGGCGGGCGGGTTGAAGGCAATCCCCCGATTTCCCGATGCTGACTTCCGTTCATCAATCGAAGGCCGACCCGGTCCGAGGCCGGATCGCTTAGAAGAGTTCCTTCCTGTGCCAGGATCAGGGTGGGTTGAGCGGCATCCCGGAGGTCGTAAATGACGATGCCTTTCATCCGGGTAGGAGACGGCATCTCGTCCACATAGATCATCATGCCTTCCAGTGTTTCATTAAAAAGGCCGGGCTCCAGCCCGAGGGAGAATTCCTGCTTTAAAAGATTGATCGCGGCCGTTTTCATGGACCGACCGATCCAAGGTTGGGCCCAGACCGACAGGCTGAAAGTGATGACAAATGCGAGGATCGTGAAAACCTGAACCGGAGCGGCCAACCGGAAAAGACCGACGCCGCCGGCCATCAGGGCCGTGATTTCGTGATCGGCCGTCAGTCGCGAGAAGCCGATGATCGTGGCGATCAAGACGCCCATGGGGATCGCGATCACCAGGAAGGCCGGAAGCAGATAGACGAAAATCTTGAGGATCGTCGTGAGCGAGACGCCTTTATTGAGAAAGAGCTCCGTCAATCGCACCATCTGTTCGGTGAGGAGAATCATCATCAATGCCGAAAGGACGAGGCTGAACGGAACGAGAAGTTCCAGGAAGATATAACGGTCGATGAGTTTTACCATACGATCCTTTTATAACGGAATCCGGCCGATTTGTAAAGGAGGCCGGCCGGGAGCCCGCCGTCGCGGAAAAAAATCTTGACAAGATAAAATGACTGTGTTACTTATGGCTCGGTTGCCGTGCCGATGTTCGATGAGCCTGTCGACCGGCAGGCGGGTGCGCCGTTGTATTTTGGATGCCAAAAAGAGGCTGATCGTTTTAAGATATAGACCGCGGGGGTCGTCATGCTCCGCGGTTTTTTATTTTCGGCCCGGCGGGTCTTGCGTGATGGCTGAACAGAAAGGGGGGACACGTGAAAAACAAAGGAACCGTGAAGTGGTTTAACGACCGGAAGGGATTCGGGTTCATTAAGCTGGAGGACGGCAAAGATGTCTTTGTGCATTATTCCGCGTTGCAGGGGGACGGTTTTAAAACATTAAAGGAGGGTGAATCGGTCGAGTTTGAAGTTGTGGACGGCGCCAAAGGGCCGCAGGCGGCCAACGTGGTGCGTCTGTCCGCGTGATGGATCACTGCTCTATTACAGGGGAGGCCTCATGAAAAAGGGAATCGTAATAGCACTGCTGCTTTTGGCGGCCGGAAATTTCCTTCTAACGGGTTGTTACAGCAAACCTCCGGGATCCGAACCCGAAAAGTCTTCAAACGAATCCTCCGAAAAGCAGTAGTCTCCGCTTTCTCAAAGGCCTATCCGCCGAGGTGGATAGGCCTTTTTCTGTCTTCAAGATTAATCCGCGTCGGTTCGGTTGACTTCCATACTAACATCTGGTATTCTTTAGAAAAATTGTATTCCGAGGTCCGAGTTGGCTGATAAAGCGAAAATTTTACAAAACGCCCAGCGCTATATGGCGAAGGGCCAGATTGACAAGGCGATCGACGAATGGCAGAAATTGATTTCGGAATCTCCGAACGATGGGAATATTTATAACACCATCGGAGATCTGCTGCTCAAGAAAAACGACCTACCCAAGGCGGTTGATACCTATCTCAAAGGGGCGGAGGTGTTCCATACCGCCGGATTTTCCCTTAAAACGATCGCGATCTATAAGAAACTGATCAAGCTTGTTCCCCAACGAATTGATATTATTATAAAACTCGGCGATCTGAATGCCGAGCGCGGATTGACCGGCAACGCGATTGAGGACTATCTCACCGCCGCCAAACAGTATTCTCAGGAAGGAAATGTCAAAGAGGCTCTGGACGTTTACCGGAAAATCGCAAACCTGGACCCTTCCAATACCGCGATCCGTATGAAGCTGGCCGAGCTCTGTTTAAAAGAGGGGATGCAGCAGGATGCGGTCGGGGAATTCGTAAAAATTCTCGAGTCTTATCTCCAGACCAACCAGAGAAATGAGGCCGAGATTCTCTGCCAGCGGATTCTAAAACTCGACCCCAAAAACGAAGCGGCCCGGAAACTGACGGGCCAGTCGGCAGACGGGGATGCGGCTGTCTCCCAAGCCGAGCCTGAATCAAAGGAACAGCTTCTCTCACGAATAGACGGTTCGATCGAAAAAAACCTGCTGGACGATGCCCAAAAACTTTTAAGCCAATTCATGGAACGGAATCCTGATAACCCGGTCGGGCCGCACAGGCTCGGAACGGTTTTCATGAAGTCCGGGAAAAAAAACGAGGCTTTTGAAATGTTTAAAACGGCCGCGCGCCGTTATCTTGAGCTTGCAGAATACGGTCAGGCCGGCAAATTAATGAAGGATTATCTCGAGACGGACCCCGACCGTATTGAGGCGCATATGTTGTTGGCCGACGTGTACGAGAAGGGAGGAAATCCGCACCTGGCCGTTTCGTCCTATGCCCATGTCATCGATGAGTATCTGGCTTCCGGGGAACCGGCACAGGCCCGGGGTCTGTACATCAAGATCAAAACGCTTGAAGCCCAGCATCGCGATGTTCGGCGGTTGAAGCATGCCTTTGAAACGGCCGAGGTTTCTCAAGTCCGTCCCGCACCGACCGAGGAAGCCCCTGCGCCTGAAACCGCGGATGTCTTGCCGCCGACCCCCGCAGCATCTGTTTCACCTTTGGAGCCCGCGACGGAAGCCGTTCCGACTCCGGTTGAACCGGCACCCGCGGCCGACCCGGCCGCGCTTCACAGTCTTTTCATGGAAGCCGAGGTTTATTTAAAATACGGATTGTCGAGCAAGGCGATGGAACAACTTCAACAGGTTCTCGCCATGGATCCCGACAATGAAACGGCTCACGTGCAGTTGAAGGACATCTACAAAAGCGAGGGGCAGACCGAGAAGGCTGTTGCGGAATGTTTTTGCCTGATGGAAATCTATAAGAAGACGGACAATCCGGATCGCCGGGCCGCTGTTTTGGAGGAAGCCAAAGGACTCGATCCGGAAAATCCGCGCATTCGGGAAGCCACGGACCTGGCCCCGCTTCTTGATAGCGGCCGCATGAAAGCGATCTTGGATGAACCGCCGATTGCATCCAAAGCGGCCCCGCCCTCTTTGGAAGTTGACCGCGAGGATCGGGAACCCGCGGTTTCGGCGGCAAGCTCGGCCGAGATTTCGTCCGGCTCGCTCCAGGCCGGGGAGGATGTCTCTGAACAAATGGCCGAAGCCGATTTCTATTATCAGCAGGGACTCCGGGATGAGGCCAAAAAGATGTATGAGCTGATCCTTGCGCTCCAGCCGGATCATCCGGGCGCTCAAGGGAAATTGGATGCGATTGCGACCGAAGAAACCCTCGAAAAGGAAAAGATAGCCCAAGAGATCAAACGCGCCGAGGCCGCTGCCAAACCGTTACTGAAGCCGGCCGAACCCATCCCCGCGTCTGTTCAAAAGCCCAAAGAGCCGAAACCGGTCCAGGCAAAGTCGGCGGATGAGCAGATGCTGGATGAGGAGTTGGATAAATCCTTTGCGCCGTTCATGAGCGGGGAGACGGAAGAATCGGTCGAGACTGCGGATCGAGCCGGCGCTCCAACCCCTGAAGATGCCGATGGGATGGTGGATCTGGAGGCGCTTCTGAAGGAAGAAGACGTTCCGCAGGCACGGCCGCAAAAGAGGGCGTCTCCATTAAAGGAAGCCGGAGAAGACAAGGAAGAGTTCGTTGATTTGTCCGGTATGATAGATGAGGAAGTCAAGCAAGACGTTGAAAAATTTGTTGCGGGTGTTCCATCGGAGGAGGAATCGGTCAGCGAGCAGCTGGACAGTATTTTCTCCGAATTCCAAAAAGATGCGCAGGAGCAGATCGACGATATCGATCATGAAACCCATTACAATCTTGGAATCGCCTATAAGGAGATGGGACTTCTCAATGAAGCCATGATCGAATTCAAGCAGTCCATGAAGGGGCCGGACCGGTTTATTGATTCCTGTAACATGCTGGCCGCCTGCCATCAGGAGAACGGAAATGATCCCGCCGCGATCGAACTGTTGGAACGCGCCTTGTCCGATCCGCGATGCGAAGAGACGCAGGCCGGCTGGCTTCGTTACGATCTGGCCTCCCTGTATGAGAAGGGATCGCGTTTGGAGGAAGCCCTCGGCCTTTTTAATGAAATCGCCCGTTCGGACCGGAATTTCAAGGATGTGGCCCTTCGCATCGAAACGCTGGAAGGCCTTCTCGGTAAACCGAAGAAGAAAATCAAGGCGACCCGGGAGGTTGCAGAGGAGGATGAAGATGTGGATGCCATGATGGAACGCGTCTTCGGCGAGTCTTCACCCGGCCCCAAGGCAAAAAGCGCCCCGGCCGCCGCCGGCCCCAAAGAGGATGCAAAGAAGAAAGATCGAATATCGTATTTATAGGGGCTGATGAGCTATCTTGAACATTACAATCTGAATGAAGAGCCGTTTTCGATCTCGGTCGACAACCGCTTCTATTACAATAGCAAGCATCATGCCGAAGCGCTGATCCGGCTCAAGTATGCGGCCGAGCAGCGGAAGGGGCTGGCGTTGCTGGTCGGGGACATCGGGGCCGGAAAAACCACGCTGGCCCGCCGGCTTTTGGACGAGCTGGATGAAGCCAGTTACGAGTCGGCGCTTTTGATCGTGATTCACAGCGCGGTCACCTCGGAATGGCTTCTTCGCAAGATTGCGGCCCAGTTGGGCGTTGAGAAGCCGTCCGAGGCGAAAACGGATCTGCTGGGCCAGTTGTACAACCGCCTGGCTGAAATTCACGACAAAAAGAAAAAGGCCGTGGTCCTGATCGATGAAGCCCAGATGCTCCAGAACAAAGAGGTGATGGAAGAGTTTCGAGGCATCCTGAACATCGAGTTGGACGGCCACAAGCTGATCACCTTCATTTTATTCGGGTTGCAGGAGATGGACCAGCACCTTGCGCTGGATGAACCGTTGCGGCAGCGGGTGGCGATCCGGTTTCATCTTCCGGCCTTCACGGAAGAGGCCACCGAGGAGTACATGAAATACCGGCTCCAGATCGCCGGCTGCAAAAAAGAGCTCTTCACGAAGACGGCCTACTCCGCGGTTCATCAATATTCGAAAGGCATTCCCCGGTTGATCAACACCCTCTGCGACAACGCCCTCCTCGAAGGATACCTTCGCAAAAAGGATCGCATCGATCACGACATGATTCGTGAAATTGCGATCGATCTGAAACTGGCGACGAAATAAGACCGGATCAGGCAACGGCGTTGGGCGCCGGTTTTCCATTGAAGACGGCTTGAATATTCTCGATCACCATGAATCCCATCCGGGTTCTCGTCTCGACCGTGGCGCTTCCGAGATGGGGAAGGAGCACGACATTGGGCAGGGTCAAGAGACCTTTCCGAACGTTGGGCTCCTCCTCAAAAACGTCCAGTCCGGCCCCGGCGATTTTCCCGTGTTTTAACGCCTCGACAAGCGCCTTTTCATCCACAATGGGACCCCGCGCCGTGTTGATAAGAAGCGCCGTGCGCTTCATCCGGTCCAACACCCGGCGATCAATCAGATGGCGAGTTTCGGGCGTCAATGGAAGATGAAGACTGATGATATCCGCGGCGGCCAGCAAACGGGAAAGCGGCCGGTAGGATGCAGCGAGTTTTTTCTCAAGGCGGGCCGGCAGCCGCCGACGGTTGTGATAAATCAGCCGTAATCCAAAACCCGGCGCGCGTTGAGCGACGGCCTGACCGATCCGTCCCATCCCGATGATCCCAAGCGTTTTTCCGGACAGATCCGTTCCGAGAAGTTGTGTGGGGTTCCACCCCGTCCATCGGCCTGCTCTCACGAG
>JACQHO010000186.1 GCA_016198945.1 Nitrospirota bacterium
ACTCAAGCCTGCGCGACGCGCAGGCCAGAACGCGGATCCCGTCGCCGGCCAGCTCCCGGTGAATCCGGAGAATCTCGTCCCGATGATGCCGGAGCATGGGCTTGAAGGATCGTTCCTCCGC
Source organism: Nitrospirota bacterium (assembly GCA_016198945.1). Lineage (GTDB taxonomy): Bacteria > Nitrospirota > Nitrospiria > JACQBZ01 > JACQBZ01 > JACQFA01. Next base: position 122 of record JACQHO010000186.1, read on the forward strand.
CACGCCGGTCGACCGCCGCAAAACCTCGTCGATGCCGCCTTTGGTGAAGACCCAACCCCCGCCGGACGGATCCCGGTGCACGGTCGTCATAAGCTTTCGGACCGAGTCAAACGGAATCTCCCCGATTCGCGGATACCGGCCTTCCAGCTCCGCCTTCCAGAGACCGGCCTTTGCGGCGGCCACGAGCAGCGCCCCCTCGGTCGGATCTCCCAAAACGGTCCATTGTCCGTCCCGCTCCTGAAGACCGGCCTCGGTGCAGAGAACCGCGGCCCGCAGAAGATCGCGCAACGACGCCTCGTCCCGCGGATCCAGCACGCGGTCCTTTTCATAAAACCGCCCCTCCGGCCGATAGCCGTTTCCGGTGACATCCAGAAGCCTCCCGGCCAGATGGATGATCTCAACCGACATGATGTTTTGGGTCAGGGTTCCGGTCTTGTCGGAGCAGATCGTCGTCACACAGCCCAGCGTCTCGACGGCCGGAAGCTTCCGGATGAGGGCGTTTCGCCGGACCATGGACTGTGCGCCGAGGGCGAGAACGATCGTGACGACGGCCGGAAACCCCTCGGGAATCACGGCCACGGCGAGACTGATCGCCGTCAGGAGCATCGCATCGAGCGGCTCGCCCCGGAGCAGGCCGGCGAGGAAGATCACGGCCGTCATTCCCAGCGCGGCCGCCGCCAGCCATTTCCCAAGATGACCCAGGCGGATCTGGAGCGGGGTCAGGCGGTCTTCCATCGTCTGGAGGAGGCGGGCGATCTTCCCCAGTTCGGTCTTCATCCCCGTTTCGGTCACGACGGCCCAGGCATGCCCCGTCTGGACCGCGGTCCCCATAAAGACCATGTTGGACCGGTCTCCCAGCGCGACGCTCTCACCGCGCAGAACCCGCGCATGCTTTACCGCAGCCGCGGACTCGCCGGTCAGATGCGCCTCGTCCAGCGTGAGATGAGCCGTTTCGATCAACCGCCCGTCGGCCGGGACCCGCCGCCCCGGATCCAGGGCCATCAAATCCCCCGGGACAAGATCCTGGGAAGGAATCTCGACGAGCCGCCCCTCCCGCCGAACCACCACCTGGGGCTGCTCCAGCTTCCGCAACGCGGCCAGGGCCCGCTCGGCGCGATATTCCTGGCTGAATCCCAATGCGGCATTGAGCCCCACGATGACGAGAATCATGACGGCGTCGACCAGGTCGCCCATCCCCCCGGCGATTGCGGCGGCCGCCAAAAGGATCAGGGTCATCACGTTGGTAAACTGCCGGAGCAGGATCGGCGCGATGCGCCTTCGATTTTCTTCCGCCAGGAGATTCGGCCCGTGACGGATGATCCGGCGCTCGGCTTCGGCCGGGGAGAGCCCCGCCCGGGAACTCCCCGCCGCGCGGAGGACGTCCTCGATCTCCAGATGGGACCACGGTTTTTTGAGCATTAAGAAGCGGGTCTCCTTGAACCGCTTTCCGCCAGCGGAATGGACAGGACGGCGCAGGAGGCCATCCGGACCACTTTCTCGGCCGTGCTTCCGAAAAAAATCTTCTCTAACTCCCCCGTCCCGCCGTACCGGCCCATCACGATCAGATCGACTTTTTCTCGACGCGAGATTTTAGTGATTTCACTGAACGGGATGCCGCGCAACACGATGCGATGCATCTTCAGATCGGCGGGAGGGTTTGAAAGAAACGCCCCCAATTTCAGACGCGCTCTTTTGCGAAGCGCCTTTTCCAGGGCATCGCCTTTCAAAGAACCGATCTCGGCCAGCAACTCCAACTCCCGGTTGTTGATTACATGAAGAATGAGAAGCTCCCCCCCGAACTGCCGGGCCAATGTCACGGCCGCCGCATAGGCCCTTCGAGAACATTCGGAGAAGTCGACCGGAACCAGGATTTTATGAAAGGTCATCGTCCGCCTTTCTCATGCGAGCGCCAAGATCCGAAGCGGGTTTGTCCCGCTCAACGCCTTCTCCGCCCGGCTCCCGCCCCCACCTTCTCTTCCTCCGCGGCCTTGGACGCTTCACGGTTCATGAGAATGAGGGGATCGACGATCTCCCCGCAATAGACACAGCGCCAGCCCTCGTAAGACCAGGGCGTCTCCCCGCCTCCGCCGTACATAAATTCCTCAAAATTCATCACGCCGCCGCATTTTGGGCATCTCATCGCGATCATCCCCTTCCTTATATCATGGGGCTCACGTCGCCCCCTCCATCCGCCTTAGGCGGAATGGAGCCTCCCCCTCTCGCTCGCTTTGCTCGCTGGGAAGATTCCTATGGATAGTCAGTCCACTTTGATCTTCACTTCCTTCCGCTTGGCCTCTTCGGTTTTGGGCAGACGAACTTCCAAGAGTCCGTCTTTAAAACTGGCGCGCGCCTTGTCTGTCTGGACCTCTTCGGGTAGATCAATCGTCCGAAGGAAGCTTCCATAGGAGCGCTCGGAATAGTAATATCCTTTCTTTTTGACCTCCTCTTCCCGTTTCTTTTCCCCCTTGATGGTCAGGTAGTGATCCGAGATGTTGATATCCAGATCCTCCTTTTTCATTCCGGGGACCTCGGCCTTCACGACCACGTCGTCCTTTTCCTCGTAAATTTCGACGGCCGGCTCGCGGAACCCGACCTCCCGAAATCGCTCCGGCCAGGTCAGACCCAAAAGGGGCTTGCGGAAGAAATCCCCAAACAGACGCTCCGCCTCACGCTCCATGCGGCTCAACTCCGTAAAAGGTCTCCATGGAGTCACCTCCCGCGTCTCTTTCTCTTTTTCCTTCAACATGACACTCCCTCCTTTCTATTGAATCATCGGTTTACCGCTCCTGTCCGCGATGCCACGTGACCCGGATGAATTTATCATCCCGGGACCAGTGATACGTCACTTCGCCTTTATAAGCCCGATGGATCTCCATCCCGATCCGCTGCGCAAACCGATCGCTCGTCGTCTGGACCTCGACAAAACTCCCCTCATCTTTAATGAGGATGACGCGCTCAAGCGGATTGATCGTTTTTGCCCGGGCCTCCTCATTTCGAATCAGACCGATGATCTCCTCCCGGTGGGGTTTCAAAAACGCCCCGCCCAGGCGGATGATGCCGCCCGGAAACGAATCGTTGACTTTTTGGCAGGCGGGGCAAACCACGGAGCGAACCCCGCTCTCTTGCCTGAGGTCGAGCGGTTTCTCCATGGACCATCGCTTTCGACGGTAGCTCGCCCCGCAACGCCTGCAGACTGCCGTCTCTTTCGGCCCCATCAAGGGAAGGTACGGGTCGCGATGAACCGCGAGATTTTTCCGGATAGGCATGAAACCGCCCCCCTCCTTTTTCAAAACCCGCTCGCCTTCTTCAGCGACCGCGCAAAATCGCCGACCTCCGGACGAACCAGACGCTCGAAATCCTCATACGCCATCTCAATCACCTCATGATGCGTCCCGGCTTGAAAATAAATCTCCGGTTCCCGGGTCAAGGACCGGTCCAGAAAAACACGGAGCCCGTAGAGACTTCCAAACGGAGGCATCGCCCCCAACTCGCAATCCGGGAACAGTTTTCCTATTTCGGCTTCCGTCGCCAAGGCGACCCGTCGGGTCCCGAGCAACGGAGCGAGCCGATCCAGATCGAGATGAAGGTGCGACGGGAGGACCGCCATGACATACCGTTCATCGGCCTTCACCATCACCACCTTCGCCACCCGCCGCCCCGTGGCGTGAATGGAAGCGGCCAGTTCGGGGGAGGTGAAGGCCTCCGAATGGGGAATGACCCGGAACGGCGCCTTTTCGTTCCTCAACAACGCCTTCAACCGTTCGGGGGCCGTCGGCCATTCGTCGCCCTCCCTCCCCTTCCGATATTGTTTCCACCAATGATCCAGTTTGATGATCCTCCCCATCTGAGCCGTCATGCCGCGCATCATCCACCCCTCCCTTCTCAAGGACCCTCGCGGAATCGTTCCTTCCCCGCTAAGGCCAGTATTCGGCCGTGGACTTGATATAGCCGAAGAGGATGTCACGCCGGGCGACGATCCCGACCAATTTTCCGTCGTGGACCACCGGGACCCGAATCAGATGATCGGTCTCCAGCAGCCGGATGATTTCATCCACCGGCGTGTCTCCATGAACGAATTTGACGTCCCGCGTCATGATCTCTTCGGCCCGGACGTCCCTCAGATCCCGGTCCTTCATCAAGATATCGAGGAGATCGAATTCGCTGACCAGCCCCGCGAGGCCGCCCTCCTCATCCACCACCGGCAGGCTTCCGATATTGAACTTGGTCAACTGCGATGCGATATGGCGGCCCGAATCGGACATCCGGCAAAACTTGACTTCCTGCTCCATCAACAGAGAGGCCGGGAGCTTGTGGAATTCACGTTTCTCGGTCAGGTACTCCGTGCGTCTCATGGCGAATCCTCCTTCCGCTATCTTTCATCATGGTTCCTCTTCCACCCAATTAATAAAGCAAAGGTCGTGCCATCCCCGCCGGAGACCGATGACGCCGACCTTCGGTTCTCTCTTACTAAATCATGGGTTAGACGGATCGTCGGGATGAGAAACAGCCATAGAGCCAATAAAAGTGTGTAACGTCCAAGATCGTGGACAGCAACGCGGAAGGAAAATAACTTTTTTGCCTATTTTCAATCAGATCTTTATGTCTATGACAGTAGACAGTTGTATAGGCAAGTCGGAGGGGTTAATCGATCAGATTATAGCGTTTGAGTTTATTGTAAAGCGTGGCACGACTGATTCCCAGAAGCTTGGCGGCGCGGGACCGGTTTCCCCGGGCCTGTTGAGTGGCGGCCGCGATCTTTTCTTTCTCGACCGTTTCGGTCGTCGTCCGGATGACCTGGCGCAAAGGATCTCCGGATTCCTCCTTTACCGGCTCCATAAAAAGAGCGTCCGTGGTGATCTCGGCGCCCTGACTCATCAAAACGGCGCGCTCGATCACGTTTTCCAGCTCCCTGACATTGCCCGGCCACGGCGCATCGGCCAACAACCGCATCGCCTTGGGGGAGATCCATTTGATCTCCAGCCGATTCCGCTCGCAATATTTCCGGATGAAGTGATCGGCCAGGAGGGGGATGTCCTCTTTCCGCTGCCTCAGAGGCGGGATCATGATCGGCACGACGGCCAGACGGTAATAAAGATCCTCCCGAAAAGCCTTTTGCTCGACGTTTTTTTTCAAATCCTTATTGGTCGCGGCCAGGACGCGAACGTCCATCTTGATCGTCTTGTTGCTTCCCACCGGCCGAATCTCGTTTTCCTGCAGGACCCTCAACAGTTTGGACTGAAAGGCCGCCGTCGTATCCCCGATTTCATCCAGCAGGAGCGTCCCGCCATGGGCCTCCTCGAAAAGCCCCTTCTTATTGCTGATCGCCCCGGTGAAGGAGCCGCGCACATGGCCGAACAGCTCGCTTTCGAGCAGGGTCTCGGGCAGGGCCCCGCAGTCGATCGTGACAAAGGGGCGGTCGCGCCGCGCGCTTTGCTGATGGATCGACCGAGCGACCAACTCCTTCCCGGTGCCGGATTCTCCATGGATCAGAATCGTGGTGTTGCTGCCGGCCACGCGCTGAATCAGATGATACAGATCCCGCATCGGCTTGCTGCGGCCGATGAAGTTGGCCGAGCCGCTTTCCATTCCGACTCTCTCCCGAAGGTGCTCCACCTCACGGGTCAGCCGATGCAGGTCCAGCGCCTTTTTCACCGTCATCTTGATCTCTTCATTGTTGATCGGCTTGGTGAGATAGTCGTAAGCCCCCTCCTTCATGGCCGCCACGGCCGAATCGATGGTTCCATGCGCCGTGAGCATGATGCAGGGCAACGTCGGAACCAGGCTTTTCACCTTCTTTAACAATTCCAATCCGCTCAAGCCAGGCATCTTCAGGTCCGCGATCAGCAGATCAAACCACTCCGTCCCCAGCATTTTAACGGCCTCTTCACCGGAAGAGGCCGTCGCCACCTCATAGCCCTCTTTTTCAAGGACCTTTTTGAAAAGACCCAGCATGTTCGGTTCATCGTCAACCACCAGAATCCTCTCGGGCAGAATCCTCTCGGGCAGAATCTTTTCGGGCTCGATTCGGTCAGGGGATGATGACTTCATTGCGCGCAGCCCTCCTTCGGTCCACCGGAAGATTAAGATAAAAGGTGGTTCCCTTCCCCGGAACGCTCTCGGCCGAGATCCTTCCACCGTGGGCCTCCATGATACTCTTGCAGATCGAGAGCCCGAGCCCCATCCCTTTTTTGCTCTTCGTCGTGAAGAACGGATGGAATATTTTGGACAGATGGTCCGGAGCAATCCCTTGACCGGTGTCGTTCACGGCAATGATCACCTCGTCCTGTCCGGCCGGACTGTCTTTCCGATCCTCGATGGACGAGGCCGGCTTGGTTGTCAGGCCGACCGTCAACGTTCCTCCGGACGGCATCGCCTCGATCGCGTTGAAAAAGAGATTGACCATCACCTGCCCCATCTGTTGAACATCCACCCATATTTTTGGAAGCCCGTTCGAATCCTCGATCACGGGCCGAATCCGGACCTTATGGAAACGGGTCGAGAGCAGATCGATGCTTTTCCGGACCAGTTCCATCGGCTCCATCTGCGTGAACTGGGGAGGGGTTTGCCGTCCAAAATCGAGAAGGTCCTGCATGATTTTTTTGCACCGCCGTGCCTCCTCTTCGATGATCTTCACGGACTGGTATCGGGAATCCGCCGGATCCACCTCGGTCAAAAGATCCTGGGCGAACCCGATCACGATTCCGAGCGGATTATTGAACTCATGCGCAAGCGAGGCCGTCATCTCTCCGAAGGAGATCAGCCGTTCCGAAAGAATAAGCTGCCGCTCCTGGTCATGGGCCAGATTTCGCAACCGCCGCTCGCTCTCCCGAAGCGCCTCCTCCATC
>JACQHO010000184.1 GCA_016198945.1 Nitrospirota bacterium
ACCGGCGTTGTCCAGTTCCGCTTTGAATCCTCCGTATTGAGCTGTTTGAGATTCACCCGGTTTCCCCAAGGCCAGATCCGGCCATCCGACCCCCGCGCGGCTTTCTCCCACTCGGCCTCGGTCGGAAGGCGCTTCCCGATCCATTGACAGTAGGCTTCTGCGTCATAAAAATTCAGATCAATCACGGGATGATCGTCCTCCGGCGCCGGATATCCGAATTCCTTATAGTCTTTCCAGATCGCCGGCGGTTCATGCCCGGTCTCGGCCACGAACTTGCGATACGGTCCGATGGAAACTTCGTGCCGATCAATCCAGAATGCCTTGATGGAGACTTTGTGCTTCGGCATGGAGTCCACGCCCACCTCAAATCCGATCTTGCCGTCATTCTGATCGCTGCCGATGACAACGTCACCCGCCGGTATAAGTACCATGCCATTGGAAGGTGCAGCCGCCAAAGCAAATCGAGAGGCAAGCAGCAAGGAAACCGGAACCGCCATGGCAATGACCATCTTTAATTTCAATGACTTCTGCTCCAAAAAGTGACAGGCACCTTTTCCTTTTCACTTTACATCCATCGCACACCTGAAACCGACAGACCGATGTTTTTTCCCGGGTTCGCGGGCCATGCTGCGACTGGCCGACCGGGCATACGGCTCGCCCGGCAGGGTAAAGGCGCCGCCTTTGACAACTTTGTTTTTCCCAAACGCACTCCGAACAAGATTGCTTCCCGGAAAGGCCTGGTACCAGTCCATCGTCCATTCGGCCACGTTGCCGGCCATGTCATAAACACCATAAGGGCTGACGCCTTTGGGAAAACTGCCGACGGGAAGCGTGCCGCCGGCCTGAAATTCCTGGACATTCGCTTTTTTCGCATCATAAACGTTTCCCCAAGGCCAGATCCGTCCATCCGTTCCGCGCGCGGCCTTCTCCCATTCGGCCTCGGCGGGCAACCGTTTGCCGGTCCATTCGCAATAGGCCTTGGCATCGTCCCATGATACATAAATCACCGGGTGGCTTTCAAACTCTTTCGGGACGCCGCCCTCCCGTGCCCATGGATAAATTTCCGGAAACCTTGGATCTCCGGGCGGTTTCCTCCCCGCGGCCTCGACAAATTTCCGATATTGATTCGCGGTCACTTCATACCGATCAATATAGTACGTCTTCAGTTCCACTCCCTGCTGCGGTAACTCATCCACCCCGACTGTAAAACCGACCCGGCCGTCCTTCGGCGTACTGCCCATTAAAAACTTGCCGCCTGGAATTCTCACCATATCTTCCGGGATCGCTTCCGTCGGCGCCGCTTTAGCCGCCCCTAAAAAGGGGGTCCCTCCAAAGAGGAGAAGACTTAGAAGGATCCACCTAAAAAATCCATGCCCCCCAGGCCGCGTCATCTTCCATTTTTTAACATCATGCTCCCGGCAACCGTCATCCGGATGTGCCGGGGTTGCGCCCACCGGCGCACCAACGGGCATTCGGCGTCCCGGTGCTGGTCGCTTGATACGCGCAGGAGTCCATTACCTCATTGTGGCAGCGCAGATAACACCGGAATGCCGATCCGTCATAGAACCAGGTCGGTTTGATATTGGTCGTCCCTTCAACCGTCGGACCGAAATTGATCAAGTGGGTGCCGATCACCCCGTCCGCGTTGCCGCTTCCGTCATCCAGGCCGTCGGGCGGCAGCAGGCCTCCATGACCATCGCCGTAGGTTGTGTTCAAGGCTTCGACGTTGGAATGGACGTTGTAATGGCATTCATGACACATCGCGCCGGACCAGCGGAGGTGATACATATGGAGATTGCCGTTCCACCAGGAATCCGTCCCGGACACGGAAGTCTTTAATCCAAAGAAACGGGTCCAACTCCGATCCTGGTCCAGAGTTGGCGAGCCGTCGATGGGAGCCCCCGCCGATGGATCAAACGCACGGCGATCATGGCACTGGAAACAGAGCAGGAACTTTCTAAAATGGTTTGTGTCGATCCCAAGTCCGCCGCCGGCGATACCATGCGTTACCCCTGCGCCGCTGTACCCGTCGCCCTTCGTGCAGGCCGGGTTGGTTGAAGGATTGCCTTGTTCAAAACACCGGTTGGCATTCAGGATGTCGGTGTCGTAATTGGCCCGTAAGAGGCGGCGCTGAGTCGAGCCGTGGGGTCCGATCGGTTTTGCGGGCCGTTCGGTTGACGTGGCGTAGTTAAAACCCGCGACGCTGTTAATGTCCGGCCAGATATCCGTCGGCCGAAGGTTGGACTCGGTCAACGGTCCCCGAAGTCCGGAGGTATCACCGGCCATCGCGCCGGCGGCATAAACATCGCCGTAAACGTCGTAGGCGTTGTTGTTGTGGCAGTCCACGCATTGGATCGTCAGGTTATTCAAGGCGGTGAGCGATGAGGCCGCGTTTCCGGGCGATGCCACAGGAGTGCCTGCGCCGGATCCGCAGTTCAAACCAAAGGCCACCGTCAGCTGGTTGCAAAGCTGGAAGGCGCGATTGCGCCCCGGCATCACCACCGGATGGTACGCCGCGTTTTTCGATTGCTGCGTGTGAGACGGAACCGCCTGGCCGAAGCGGACGAGATCCACGCTGAGCATCGACGGCGTTTCGATGTCGTCCGTTTCAGGATTCAGCTCGCGCCACTTGTTGCTGAATCCGCGGTACGAGAAGGCATTTCCCGTCGCCCCATGGGGTCTCGGATCGGTTCGGGTCGAAAATTGAAGCGCGGTATAGGATGCATAACTCGTCGGAACCGTCACATTGATCACATCATCGGGATTCCGGAGATTGGTCGTGCCGGTCAGGGGACCGAACACATTGACGTAACTGTTTCCGTGGCATCGGAAACAGATCTCATAGACGTAAGGATCCCGGTTGGCTGAGGTTCCGTTGAGGGTCGTATCGGTCCCGCAAATCACAAAACCCGGCTCACATCGTCCCACCACGACGGGCCTTGTGCCGCTGGAATCAATCCCGATCCCTTTCATTCCTTTGAACCGTCCGCCCTCCCCATTCGCGTTGGGCGGATTGCTGTTCGGCGCGCTATTGTAGGCCAGAGACGCCGAGTTAGGACTGTTCACCTGATGCGGGTTATGGCAATCCACGCATTCCACATGGATCGGATCCAATTGGGCGTTTCCGGGAGACTCTTCATTGGTGACGGGGGTGAGCGGCACGGCCTCGCTCTTGACCTGCACACCCTCCTGAGATCGGGAAATGAAGACCACTTCATGTCCGGTCGCCAATTGCAGACACATCGCGCTCCCGTTGCCGCCGCCGCTGCCGCCTGAACAGGTCGTGTTATCCTTGTTGAATTCCGAAAAGATGTCGGGCGCAATCCGGGCCCCGGTCGCCAAAAATCGGGGATTGGAAGGATTCACGGTCGGGTCTCCGGCCGGCAAGAAATTCGGAATGATCGTGTTCACATTCGTCAGGTTGGGCGAGTGACAAAGGTAACAGGTGTTCTCGATGGCATCGCTGCCCCCGAAGGCATTCACCCCTTCCCGGTGGAGTCTCTTCGCCCCCTGCGCGGTGTGCGGGTCATGACAGTTCCGGCAGGCATAGGCCCCGACTGTGTGGGTCGGATCGCCGTCAAAATCGTAATCTTCACGATGCGGCGTGCCGGCATCATCGGCCGCGGGATACGGCGAATGAACCGCCGTGCTCACGTCGTGGGTGCTGTTGTTCCAGCCCGGCTTGGCGTGACAGTACAAACAGATGATCTGTCCGGTTACAGGAGTCGGCCCGCCGGCGCCTCCCGGCAAGAATCCCGATTCGCTCGCATCCTGGAAACGCCCGGCCCGGAGGAACTTGGGATACGTGACGGCATGCGGGTTGTGACAGGAGGTGCATTGAACGTTTTCAAATGTCGTCGGAGCGGCCGTGCTTCCGTAACGCTTGACGCCAGTTTGGTATCCCCCCGCGGGAGCCAGGGGGGTCACCGCATTCAGCCCTGTCGGGGGCGGACCCGGATCCACCAGTTCCGCGTCCGTCACGGTCGCCAGGGTCGTGTCAAATTTAAACGAGATCGCATGGTCGTTCTGCAGATTTGTCCCCAATAGCCTCGTGTCTCCTCCAGCGCCTGCGCCCGGACCGGATCCCGGAGGCAGGGTGCCGCCCGGACCGGTATTCTGCACCGACAACACATCCGTCGTTCCCGTATAGCCCTGGAAACTGCCCGATCCCGGCTTGTTGATCACGGACCCGAGCGCGATCTGGCCATCGTGGCAGGACAAGCAGAGCCGGGAGTACCCGGTGGGCTTGTTTGTGTCATTCAGCGTTCCCTCAAACGAAAAACTCCAGGTCTGATCATACAGAACATATCCCGTGGTGTCCTGATAGCTTAGATTGCGGTTCCAGATCGGGGCTTTCAAGGTCGACCCGGTCGGACTGGACCCATGCGGCGTGTGGCAGAAGACGCAGATTTCGGAGGTCTCGGTTGACGTAACGGTTCCAAGCCCGGTGCTGGAAAGATTGTGTCTTGTAATCTTGATGTCTTCCACAATCGAAACGGTCCCCGGCGGAACCGGCTGGGCCCAGGCTTGATTCGCGTTTCGAGTCATGACCGGTGAATCGAAAGCCGGAAAAAATTGAACGGCCAGAACAGCAAGAACCCAAAGGCGCCTTATGACCTTTCTGCGCATCAATTGTCGAGCCATCGAATCATCATCCAGACCCAGCATTTTTTCTCTTTCCTCCTGCTCGCCCATTGCTTTCTTGATTTCCGCGATATTCAATCCCATTTGTCCAAATCCGACCGTGGCGGTTTCAACACGACTTAAATTATAAATAAAACCTTTCTTAAATCCTACCAAAACCATGCGCAATGTCAAAGAATAAATTCCTAATTAAACATTCAACCCACAGCAATGTCGCATCCGGCCGGCGCCGGACACGGAAAGCCTCACGGTCCCTCCGGTTCACCGAGAAACTGGAAGATTTCCACCCGCTGGTTGTAGGTATCGGCCACATAAATCCGGTTTCGGCTGTCGATCGCAATTCCGGCAGGCAGCCAGAAATCCCCTTCCTTTTCACCTGTCTCCCCGAAGTTCATTAATAGCTCGCCCGCTCGATCAAATATCTGGACCGTATCATAGAGGCCGTCCACTACAAAGATATGCCCATCGGCATCCACAGCCACCCCTTTGGGCTTTGAAAAACTTCCAAGGGTATTTCCAAGCCGTCCCAGTTTTCCTTCAAACTTCCCCTCCGGATCGAAAATCTGGACCCTGAAATTCATCGAATCCGTGATATATAACAGTCCTTGAGAATCGATCGTGATATGGGTCGGAAAATTCAACTCACCGTCCCGGCCTCCGCGCCGGCCGAATGTGCCCACCGATCGGCCCGCAGGATCAAAAGCCGTCACTTGATGGGTCCCGGTATCCACCGCGTAAAGACGCCGCAGCTTGGAGTGATAGGCAATGCCGGTCAACCGTTGAAATTGTCCCGTTTCCCCGATGGTCCTGACCAGGGTTCTTTTTTTGGGCTCATAAACAAAGATCCGGTTGAGCTGAGAATCGGCGACGTAAATCATTCCGCTTTCATCCACGGCGATGCCGACGGGCGACATCAAGCGGGACCGCCCCCGGATGACCCAGAAAATTTGCTGATACTTTTTGGATGGGAAATCATAGATATGGACCGCCTGGAGACCGGTGTCCGTCACATAGACGCGGCCTTTCCCATCCGTTGCCAAGGCATGCGGGCGAAGCATGTGCGGGACCTCCGCCTCGCCGAACAGAAACTCGACGGTTCTTCTGAACCAGCCCCGTTTTGCTCCCAAATCCTTTGGATCGGAAAAACTGCTCAGATAGGCGATGACCGGCGGGTCCGGCGGCAACGGCCAGAATCGCTCCGTTTTTTTCCGAGCCCCGTCGGTTCCGGCGCAGGAAACCAAGAACAGGATCATACACAACAACGAAATCGAGAGGCCGAATTGTTTTGCTCGGCGATCCGATCGAGGCGCAGAGATCATGCCGCCTCTCGATCCGCCCGTCTGAGTGTCGCCTTTGGACATTAAAATGACCTGCTCGCCCGCGCCATCACGGAACGGCTCCCGTATTGATCACCGGAGGTTTGAGTATTAACCTCCTGGTACTGCAAGCCCAACGTCAGCCTGCCGATCAAATAGTTGATGGTCAAATTCTCCTCGATGAGATTCACATCCGATCGATACCGGTTGTCTTCGAAGAAATCCCTCACCAACACGAGGAGGTTCATGTTCGAGATCAAATAGGTCGTATACTGCGCCTGGAGACTGATGCTCTGCCGATCCAGACGCAGCTCCGCGGGATAGTCTTCAATTCGATAGGTCGTGCTTAAGGCGAGCCCAATCACGGTGTTGTAATTGGCTGCCAAGTCTCCGGAAGTCGTTCTTCCCTCCACTCCGAAACCGGTGGAATCGGAATAGTTGGCCGTCGCCCGAAGCCCCAGACGATCCCCGACCATGATC
>JACQHO010000190.1 GCA_016198945.1 Nitrospirota bacterium
ATTCCGGTCAACGGACGGATCTGACTGCTGGTATCGGCTTCTTCAAACTCGATTTTCCCAAGACCGAACTTGGCAAACAGATCAAGGTTTCCGACGACGCCATACGCCAACTCGACCGACTGCCGGGCCACGCGTACACGTTCATTTAAACCGCCGGCCTTCATATCCCGGCTGCTCAACTCCGATTCAAGACTGACGCCCAGCTTTCTTTCACCGACCTGCATCGGATTGAAGTCGGCCCGAGCCGCGTTCACGCTGATGAGCAATCCCAAAACCCCACCCAAAACCCAATGCCTTTTTCGATTCATGGCAGCCTCGTTTTCCGGTGATGATTTATTTTCGCGGCTTTCGTTTTGTTCCGGCCCTTTTCGTTCCCGAAACCTTTCCTTTCCTAAGAAGACGTTTCACGGTCTCGCCGATCACGGCCGGGTTTTGCACGACCGTCACACCGGCCGCTTCAAGCGTCTCGATCTTCTGGGCCGCCGTTCCCTTCCCGCCTGAAACGATCGCGCCGGCATGGCCCATCCGACGGCCCGGCGGGGCCGTCACACCGGCGATGAAACCGACCACCGGCTTGGTGACGTGCGCCTGGATATAGTCCGCCGCGCGCTCCTCGGCATCGCCGCCGATCTCGCCGATCATCACGATCGCCTCGGTGTTCCTGTCCTTTTGAAACAGTTCAAGAACGTCCACAAAGTTCGTGCCGTTCACCGGATCGCCGCCGATTCCCACGCAGGTGGACTGGCCCAGGCCCAGCCCCGTCAGTTGCCAGACCGCCTCATAGGTCAGCGTCCCGCTGCGGGAAACAACCCCTACCGAGCCTTTCTTATGGATGAATCCCGGCATGATCCCGATCTTGCATTCATCGGGGGTGATGATGCCGGGACAGTTCGGGCCGATCAACCGGACCGGCCGATTCGTCCCCCGTGCGGTTTTGCCGATGATAAACCGTTTGGCCCGGATCATATCGGCCAACGGAATTCCCTCCGTGATGCAGATGATGAGACCGATCCCGGCATCGGCCGCCTCCATGATCGCATCCGCCGCAAAAGCCGGCGGAACGAAAATCAACGAGACATCCGGCTGCGTCGACTCGACCGCCTCAAAGACGGTATGAAAAACCGGGGTTCCTTCAAACGTCGTCCCCCCTTTTCCAGGCGTCACGCCGCCCACGATCTTCGTTCCGTACTCGCGGCAGGCCGCGGCATGAAACGATCCTTCCTTGCCCGTAATTCCCTGAACGATCACCTTCGTGCTTTTGTTGACGAGTATGCTCATGCTATCCCTTTTTTGATTTCTCGGCCGACGTCTGAACAAGCTGAACGACGCCGCCTCTCTGTCCGATCCAGACCGCTCCTTCCGGATCCGGGGCGACGGCGTAGACGTCATCGCCGATCAGTCCGTCCGTCTTTTTGTGGCTTCGCCACCGGGCTCCGTCAAAACGGGACAGACCGTGATTGGTCCCGGCCCAGATCACCCCCGAGGCGTCCCGCGCCAGCGCATAAACGACGTTTCCGGCCAGGCCCTGGTTTGTGGTGTAGTTCGTCCAGCGCCTCCCATCAAACCGGCTGACCCCCCCGCCCCAGGTGCCGAACCATTTGTCACCCTTGTCATCGATAAGTATCGTAAAAACATAATTCTCGTTGTAGGTTTCTTTCCCCTGCTCGTCCAGAACGCTCAAATCATGGAAATGACCGGCGTAACTTCGGCCGGGAGCCAGATCCACGCCGCTTTCCTCCTGTGTCGCCTCGTAGGCTTCTCCGGTGGTCTGTTTGCGTTTGAGCGACAGCTCATTGGGCGCGCCCAGCCCGTCCTTGTGCGCGTAGGTCGCCCACTGCCGGCCCTCCGGGGCATTCGGATCAAAGCGGTTCACCCCTTCCTCCGTCCCGAACCAGAGCGATCCGTCGCGATCCACGGCCTGGCCGTAGACCCACTTGTTCACCAGCCCGTCCTCGGTATCGTACACCTTGAAGCGGGCCCCCTCCGGCGCCGACGGGTCATAGCGGCTTACCCCGTTCCAGGTCGCGACCCACATTCCGCCGTCGGGATGAAAATCAATGTCGTACACCCAGGGATCCGACAACCCGTCCTGTTTTCCATAGGCCGTCCATCGCTCTCCGTCCAGCCGCATCAACCCGCCGGCATCCGTTCCAAACCAGGGCGTTCCTTTCGGGTCCACATTGACGGCAAAGATATAGTTGCTGGTCAGGCCGTCCTCTTTGGTATAGGTCTTGATCAGCGTTCCGTTGGAGCGATCCACCTTGAGAATTCCGGTGGAGGTTCCGACCC
The DNA here is from genome assembly GCA_016198945.1 of Nitrospirota bacterium. Classification (GTDB taxonomy): domain Bacteria; phylum Nitrospirota; class Nitrospiria; order JACQBZ01; family JACQBZ01; genus JACQFA01. The sequence continues at coordinate 2,290 of JACQHO010000190.1, forward strand.
ATAGAAAAGGCCCGTCCGCTTTCAAGGCGCGGACGACATTCGCCGGACCGGTTCCAAAGGTCGCCAGTACATGATACTCCTTTGGCGCGGGAGGCTTCACCGCACAGCCCACGACGAAAAACAAACCGGCAATCATGACGATCGAGGCGGGCTGTTTCGATCGAAACAGGAGCGACATCAGGGATGGATCAGGCTGACGATTTTTTGGGCCCCCTCCCACATCGTCCTCGCCACGACGAGGTTCAGGCCGGAATCGGCGAGCATCCGCCTCGCCTCTTCGGCGTTCGTCCCTTCCAGCCGGACCACGAGCGGAACCCGTATGGAAACCTCTTTTGCGGCATCCATGACGCCGCCCGCGATCCGCTCGCACCGGACGATCCCTCCGAAGATATTAATAAAGACGCCTTTGACATGGGAATCGGACATCAGGATGGTAAAGGCCTGTTTCACGGTCTCCTTCGAGGCGCCGCCGCCGACATCCAGGAAATTGGCCGGAAAGGAACCGGCCAGTTTGATCGTATCCATCGTGGCCATCGCGAGACCGGCGCCGTTCACCATGCAGCCGATCTCTCCATCCAGCTTGACATAATTGAGCCCGAACTGGGAGGCGCGCACTTCGAGCGGATCTTCCTCATCCAAATCCCGCAGCGCCTTGATGTCTTCGTTGCGAAAGATGGCGTTATCGTCAAAGGTCACCTTCGCATCCAGTGCGATCAGTTTTTGATCCCGGGTGATCACGAGCGGATTGATCTCGATGACGGAGGCGCCCTTCTCCATGAATAGACGGTAGAGGTTGCCCAGCATCTGGACAAACGGGCCGAGGGTTTCCTTCTCAAGCCCCAGGCGATAGCCCAGCATCCGGCCGTGAAAGGCCTGATAACCGGCCGACGGGTCGATCATCGTCTTTAAAATTTTCTCGGGCGAGCGCGCCGCGACTTCTTCGATTTCCATTCCGCCCGCGCGGCTCGCGATAAAGATGGGCCATCCCGTGAACCGGTCGACTAAAAGGCTCACGTACAGTTCGCCGGCGATA
>JACQHO010000188.1 GCA_016198945.1 Nitrospirota bacterium
GCAGATCGGCCGTTTGGTCGTCATTTAACTATGAAAAAAATCGTTCTTCTGGGTTCGACCGGTTCCATCGGCGGCAACACCCTCCAACTGGCGGCCGATTTTCCGGATCGCTTTGAAGTGGTCGGTTTGACAGCCGGCAGCAACGATGCTAAACTGTTGACCCAGATTGAACGGTTTCATCCCCGCGCGGCGGCCGTGGCGGACGAGGCGGCGGCCGACCGGTTGCGCCGGCGATGCCGCGGCCGGCGGGATCTGAAAACCGAAATTCTGTCCGGCATGGAAGGCCTCGTCCGCGTGGCAACGCTGGAGGAGGCCGACATGGTGGTCTCGGCCATTGTGGGATCGGCCGGGCTGCTTCCGACGCTGGAGGCCATTCGGGCGAAAAAACCGATCGCGCTGGCCAACAAGGAGCCGATGGTGATGGCCGGGCCGATCATGCGGGAGGAGGCCCGGAGACACGGGGTCGCCATCCTGCCGGTCGACAGCGAGCACAGCGCGATCTTCCAGTCGCTCTCGGGCCAGCGTCAAAGGGACGTGCGTCGGCTGATTCTGACGGCGTCCGGTGGGCCGTTGCTCGACGCTCCGCTTGCGAAGCGACGGACGATCAAGCCGGCCCAGGCGCTCAAACACCCCACCTGGCGCATGGGGACAAAAATCACGATCGATTCCGCGACGCTCATGAACAAGGGCCTGGAAGTGATCGAGGCTCACTGGCTCTTTGATATTCCCCCGGACCGGATCGACGTCGTCATTCACCGGCAGAGCATCGTTCATTCGATGGTGGAATTTCTGGACGGCTCGGTCATCGCCCAGATGGGCGTTCCGGACATGCGCGGGCCGCTGGCCTACGCGCTGAATTATCCCGAACGGCTGCCGCTCCGTCTTCCCGCTCTGGATCTGACCCGGGTCAAATCCCTTACGTTTGAGCCGCCGGATTTAAAGAAGTTTCCATGTCTGGGATATGCCTATGAGGCAATCCAGGCCGGCGGGACGCTGCCGTCCGTTCTGAATGCGGCGAACGAGGTGGCGGTCCAGGCCTTCCTTTCGGGCCGGATCGGTTTTCTGGAGATCGCCCGGTCGATTCGTAAAACCATGGACGATCATGTTCCACAGCCCGTAAAAAATCTGGAGGATGTCCTGGAAGCCGATCGATGGGGCCGTGAGAGGGCGTTGAAGTACGTGAAGATTTCTTAGGATAAGGAGGAACCAAATCATTCAAATGGAAGCCGTCAACAGTTTCATTTTCAGCCTGTTTTCTTTTCTGATCGTCCTCAGCGTGCTGATCTTTTTCCATGAGCTGGGCCATTTCCTTGCGGCCCGACGCCTGGGCGTCAAGGTGCTCAAATTTTCGCTGGGCTTCGGTCCCCGCCTCTTCGGCCGGACCGTAGGGGAGACCGAGTATCTGATCTCGGCACTCCCGCTGGGCGGATACGTCAAGCTCTTCGGCGAGGAGCCGTCCGAGGGTGAGGCGGCCCAGGCGCTTTCTCCCGAAGATCGGAAACGATCCTTCTCCCATGCGTCCGTCTGGAAACGGATCGTGATCGTGGCGGCCGGGCCGGTTTTCAACATGCTGCTGGCCTATCTGATCTTCGCGGGCGCGCTTTCGATCGGCGTCCCGATGTATGTGCCGGATTTCGACAGTCTGATGCCGGTGGTTGAAAACGTGGTCGAGGGCTCGCCGGCCGAGGCGGCCGGGATCAAGCCGGGAGACCGGATCATCTCCATCAACGACGCCAAGATTTCGACCTGGCCCCAGATGACCGAGATCATCTACGGGAGCGCCGGGAAGTCGCTTGCGATCGTGGTGGAGCGGGACCGTCACAATATTTCACTGTCCATAACGCCGGCCACGAAGACGATCGAGGACGAAGAGGGGAAGACGGTTGAGATCGGCCAGATCGGAATCGGGAAGAATCCGCGCGGCGTCGAGATCGTGGCCGCGAACCCCCTTGAGGCGATATACAAGGGCGGACAGGCTACCTGGCAGTGGACGTATCTTACGGTGGAGGGACTGGTCCGACTTGTCCAGGGAAGGCTCTCGACCGACAATATCGGCGGGCCGATCCTGATCGGGCAGATGTCGGGCCAGGCCGCATCGCAGGGGTTCGGCGGACTGGCTTTCCTGATCGCGATCCTGAGCATCACGCTGGGGGTGATGAACATCCTCCCCATCCCGGTTTTGGACGGCGGTCATCTTCTCTTTTTCGTGATTGAGGGGATCATCGGACGGCCGTTGAGCATTCGAAAACGGGAGATCGCACAGCAGGTCGGCTTGGCGTTGTTGCTTCTCCTGATGGCCCTTGCATTTTACAATGATATTGTCCGTTTGTTTGTCAAACAGGGATAACCGGGAGCAATCATGGGGACAGATTTAAAATCTGTCCCCATGATTGATAATTGAACGTGAAGATCGAGCGACGGAAAACGCGGCGGATCACGGTCGGCGGGGTTGCGATCGGCGGCGACGCCCCGATCCCGGTCCAGTCGATGACGACGACCGATACGCGGGATGTCCGGGCCACGGTGGATCAGATCAAGCGGCTGGAGGCGGCCGGCTGCGAAATCATCCGCGTGGCCGTGATCGATGACGTGGCGGCCGAGGCCTTGAAGGCGATCAAGGCGCAGATCGCGATCCCCCTCGTCGCCGACATCCATTATAATTACCGTCTGGCCCTCCGTGCGGCGCCGCATGTGGACTGCATCCGGATCAATCCCGGAAATATCGGCGGGAAGGACCGCGTGGCGCAGGTCGTTTCGGCCTGCCGCGACCGGGGCATCCCGATCCGTATCGGCGTGAACGCCGGCTCGCTGGAGGAAGATCTCCTGAAGAAGTACGGGTACCCGACCCCCGAGGCGATGGTCGAATCGGCGCTGCGTGCGATCGGGATGCTGGAGGAGATGGGTTTCTACGAAATGAAGCTGTCGCTGAAGGCCTCCCACGTGGGGCTCTGCATCGAGGCCTACCGGCTGATCTCGAAGAAGACGGACTATCCGCTTCATCTCGGGATCACCGAGGCCGGGACGGCTTTTGCGGGAAGCATCAAAACGGCCGTCGGCATGGGGCTTCTTCTGGGCGCGGGAATCGGGGACACCCTCCGCGTTTCCCTGGCGGCCGATCCGGTCGAAGAGGTCAAGGCCGGTTTTGAGATCTTGAAATCGCTTGAGCTGCGCCACCGCGGCATCAACTTCATCGCCTGCCCCACCTGCGGCCGGCTGGAATTCGAGATGTTCAAGCTGGTGGACGAGCTGGAACGGCGTCTTTCGCATATCAAAACGCCGCTGAATGTCTCGATCCTCGGCTGCGCCGTCAACGGAATAGGCGAGGGGATGGAGGCCGACATCGGAATCGCCGGCGGGAAGGATGGAGGTCTTTTATTTAAAAAAGGAAAGATCGTCGGCAAACTGTCCGAGGCCGAGATGGCGGATGTGCTGGTGGCCGAGGTCGAGGCGATGGCCAAGGAGCGAGAGGCGAAGACGTAAGGCATGAGGAGTAAGTGCTGAGGAGTAAAAAGTAGGGGCGCACGGCCGTGCGTCCGCGCTCTTTAGGAAACAACGAAGCGTAATTCAAAGTAATTAATACCCACATATCGCGAGGAGCCGGGCGAGGCCGAGGTCGTCAGCCACCGGCTGATGATCCGCGCCGGGATGATCCGGAAGGTGGCGGCCGGCATCTATACCTATCTGCCGCTGGGTCTGCGGGTGATCCGGAAAGTCGAGCTTATCGTCCGCGAAGAGATGAATCGGGCCGGCGCGCAGGAGTTGCTGATGCCGATGGTCCAGCCGGCCGAGCTCTGGAATGAGACCGGGCGGTGGGGCGAGTATGGAAAGGAGCTGCTGCGGTTCAAGGACCGCGGCGAACGGGAGTTCTGCCTGGGCCCGACGCATGAAGAGGTCGTCACGGATCTCGTGCGCGCCGAGGTCAAGTCGTACCGGCATCTGCCCCAGATCTTGTATCAAATTCAGACCAAGTTCCGGGACGAGATCCGGCCCCGGTTCGGTCTGATGCGCGGGCGGGAGTTCCTGATGAAGGACGCCTACTCCTTCGACCGCGACGAGGAAGGCGCCAAGTCCAGTTATGAAAAGATGGGCCGGGCCTATCACCGGATCTTCGAGCGGTGCGGCCTGAAGTTCAAGCCGGTCGAGGCCGAAAGCGGCGTGATCGGAGGGATCTTCTCCCAGGAATTCATGGTGCTGGCCGAGACGGGCGAGGACAGCCTTGTGGCCTGCCATGCCTGCGACTATGCGGCCAATGTCGAGAAGGCCAGGGGGAGCGACTGTCCGCGAGGCCACGGTCCCCTGACGACCCATCGCGGGATCGAGGTGGGACATATCTTCATGCTGGGCACGAAATACAGCCAGGCGATGAAGGCCGTCTTTCTGGACAAGAACGGTAAGGAGGCTTACCCCGTCATGGGATGCTACGGGATCGGGGTCAGCCGGACGGCCGCGGCCGCGATCGAGCAGAACCACGACGCCAAGGGGATCCTCTGGCCCCTGCCTCTGGCGCCCTATCAGGTTCACGTTATTCCGGTGAACGACCAGTCGGAGCGCGTGATGATCACATCGGAGCTGATTTACGGGACGCTGTCCAATCTCGGGGTGGAGGTCCTGATCGACGACCGGTCCGAGCGGCCCGGGGTCAAATTCAACGACGCCGACCTGATCGGCATTCCGTATCAAATCATCGTCGGCGAAAAGAACCTGGCCGACGGCCTGGTGGAGCTCAAGGATCGCCGCACCGGGAAAGTCCAGAAGGTGACCACCGAAGAAGTGATCGACCTCGTCAAAAAGTTGGTCCTGCCGCCCGCCCCCCGCGCCGAATCTTAAGCGTTGTCATGATCTGATCATCGGTGTATAATTGGCACACTCATAAAGCGGACCCAGTGAATGCCCGAAATCAGCCGTTTTTTCGGAATCGTGATCGTCATGTATTACAAGGATCATCCGCCGCCGCATTTCCACGCGAAATACGGCAGCCAGACCGGTGTTTTCGCCATTGATGATCTAAGACTCATGGAGGGTCATTTGCCCAAGCGGGTGATCTCGCTGGTTTTGGAATGGGCATTTCAACACCGCGAAGAGTTGCTAAACGACTGGACGCTGGCCATTTCCCAAAAACCTCTTGAAAGAATTGCACCGTTGGAATAGGAGGTGTCGTATGCATTTCGTGAAAGGTGTCGCCTATCAATCGGGATACAAATTGCTGATCACGTTTGAAGATGGGGTTCAAAAGTTGGTGGATTTAGAGCCGCACTTGGAAGGGGAGATTTTTGAACCGCTAAAAGATATTGGTTATTTTAAGACTGTCTCGGTCAATCCTGACCTGGATACCA
>JACQHO010000192.1 GCA_016198945.1 Nitrospirota bacterium
AGGAGAGCAGCTCGGTCGCGGACCGGATATGGATTCCTTCCGAAACCAGCTCATCCGCCAGGGCGCGCAACAGGCTGTCGTCTTTTTTGATTCCGACGCGGGCGAGAAGCGACAGCGCGCGAAAGTCGGGTCGCGCATTTCCAAACAACCGCGCCTTTTTGACGCCCCCGGCCATCACGGCCTCGGAAACACCCGCCGACTTGAAGGCCGAGATGAGCTTATTCAACTCGCCCACATGGATCCAGACCAGCTCATCGGTGCAGGAGGCCAGTTCGGGCGGGGACTCGCCCTGATGGGCGACCGCCACCACGCGATACCCTTCCTGCCGCGCCGCACGGGCCACGGTCAAGGGAAAGGTCCCGCTGCCGGCGATGATGCCGAGCGTTTTCACCGACAGACCCCCCGTTCGGAGGTTTCAACGAAGAGGGCCATCTCCTGCGCCTCGGGCGAATGCGACAGCTCATCCCGTATCTTCTTGACGGCATCCTTCATCGGGAGTTTGGACCGGAACAGGATTTTGTAGGCCGTCTTCAGGGAGGCCATCCGGTCGTCGCTCAAACCGTGCCGTTTCAGTCCGACGGTGTTCAGACCGTACAGCTTGGCCCGGTTCCCGACGGCCGACACAAACGGCGGGATGTCCTGCGCGACCGCGGAACAGCCCCCGATGATCGCATGCCGGCCGATCCGGACGAACTGGTGAAGGCCGGTGAGACCGCCGATCACCGCATGATCCCCCACCTCGATATGCCCCGCCAGCGTCGCCGCGTTGGCCAGGATGACATGATTTCCGACCCGGCAGTCGTGGGCGACATGGACATAGGCCATCAAAAGATTATGATCGCCGACCCGGGTCACGCCGCCCCCCGGCCCCGTCCCCCGGTTTACCGTCACATATTCCCGGATCGTATTATGATTCCCGATCACCACGCGGGACTCCTCACCCTTGAATTTGAGATCCTGGGGAATGGACCCGATGGAGGCGAACGGAAAAATGCGGCAGCCCTCGCCGATCTCGGTCCAGCCGTCGATCACGACGTGGGCCGCCATCTGCGTTCCCCGTTGCAGCCGGACATGCTCGCCGATCACCGCGTAGGGACCGATCTCGACCTCATCGGCGATTTGGGCCTTCGGATGAACGACGGCGGTTGGATGAATACGCGTCACCGGCCTTGCGCCCCCTCGTTGTCGTCCGCCAGCATGGCCGTCAGGTCGGCCTCGCAAACCAGCGTCTCACCCACATGGGCCGTTCCTTTCAGCTTCCAATACGGCGGGCGGCTCTGCGCCACGGTCAACTCGAACCGGAGCTGATCGCCCGGCAGAACCGGTTTCCGGAACTTGGCCTTTTCGATGCCCAGAAAATAGACCATCTTCTTCTTCGGATCCCGGCTGGATTTGAAGGCCAGCACGCCGCCGACCTGGGCCATCGCCTCGATGATCAGCACCCCCGGCATGATCGGCCGCTCGGGAAAATGGCCCTGGAAAAAAGGTTCGCCGATCGTCACATTTTTAATGCCCACAATCCGTTTCCCGATCTCGATCTCCTCGATCCGGTCCACGAGAAGAAAGGGATACCGGTGGGGCAGGATTTCCAGAATCTCGCGCGCGTTGATCATCATCCACTCCGCTGTTGGGGTCCGGGGTCGGTCTGTTTTTCAAGCCGCTCCAGCTTCGTTTCCAATTCCTTGATCCGTTTCCGAAGTTCGGGAAGATGGGCAAAGACGGCCTGCGCCTCGAGCCACTGCCGGTGCGGCAGCGTCGGATAGCCCGAGACGACTTGATTGGGCGCGATGTCTTTCGTCACACCGGCTCTTCCCCCCGCAATCACATTGTCCCCGATCGTGAGATGCCCCGCCACCCCCGTCTGTCCGGCCAGGGTGACATGATTCCCGATCGCCGCGCTTCCCGAAATGCCGACCTGCGACACGATCAGACAATCCTCGCCGACCGTCACATTATGCGCGATCTGGACGAGGTTGTCGATCTTCGTTCCGCGCTTGATGACGGTCTTCCCCAGGGCGGCCCGATCCACGGCCACGTTGGCCCCGATCTCGACGTCGTCCTCGACCACGACGATTCCGATCTGGGGGATCTTATGATGCCGGCCCTTGTGCGTGGCGAACCCGAACCCGTCGCTCCCGATCACCGCGCCGCTGTGGAGAATCACCCGACGGCCGATCACCGCCTTCTCCCGGACGCTGACATTGGCATGGATCACCGTGTCGTCTCCGATTTCGGTCTCCTCGCCGATATATACACCGGGGTACAACGTAACGCGGTCTCCGATCACGGCCCGATCGCCGATCGTGACGAACGGATGAATCGAAAGATCGCGGCCGAGCCTCGCGTCCCTTGCAATGTCGGCAAGCGGGCTGATCCCGGTCGCCCGGTACGGTTTTTCGGTCAGGACCGAGACGATTCGGGCGTAGGCATAATAGGGATCGTCCACGATCACCTGGGCGCAAGACGCACGGGGGTCGGGTTTGCCTAAGATAACGGCGGAGGCTTTCGTTTCATTCAGCAGCGCTGCATATTTGGCATTCGCCAGAAAAGTGACCTCGCCGGGCTGCGCCTCCTTGATTCCGGCCACGCCGCGGATCGCGACATCGGCATCGCCGATGATGCGCCCGCCGACCGCTTCGGCCAGTTCTTTTAACAACAACGTCTTCATGGGAATGAATGGACCGCCCGATGGATCAGGGCGAGGTCTTTTCAAACTCCTTGACCACTGCATCCGTCAAGTCGAACGATTCCTTGGCATACAGCAACACGCCGCCCTCGGCGTTCCGGTCGATCACAAAGGTGTATCCCCCCTGCTCGGCCACCTTTTTCACGATGCCTTCAAGATCCTTGTTGAACTTGTCCAGGACCTCCTTCTTCTTAGCCTGGACCTCCTTGTTCATCTCGCCGGCCCGCCGTTGATAGTCCATCACCTTTCGCTGCAAGGTCTCTTCCTTTTCGCGGCGGGCATCCGGGCTCAGCACCGCCGCCTGACGCGACAGATCCTCCTGCAGTTGCTTGATCTCGGACTCGTCCAGATCAATGATCTTCTGACGGCTTTTCAAAAATTCCTCCAGGCTTTCCTTGGATTTTTTCCCGGCCTTGGTGTTGTCCAAAACTTTTTGAGCATCCACATACCCGATTTTAACCGCATCGGCCGCATGAACGGCCGGAGCGATCCAAACCATCCCGGCCAGCACGATTCCCACGACCGCCTCGATCCGCCTTTCCCTCAACCCCGTTTCCCGCATGATTCCCCTTCTCCTTGTTAGAGATCATCCCGCTCCGATTTAAAACAATGTCCCGATCGAAAATTCCAGGTCGCTGGCCTGTTCGTTTTCTTTGCGTCTCAGATTGTATCCCCACTCCAAACGGAGGGGTCCGATGGGCGATATCCAGCGAATCCCGAACCCGGCGCCGCGTCGAAGCTGATTCAGCCGGATCGATTCGTGGTCATCAAACGCCTTCCCGACATCAAAGAACAACACCCCCTTGATCTTGGCCTCCGGCACCAGCGGCAACAAATACTCGGCGTTGAAAACAAGCTCTTTATTCCCGCCGGTGATCTCGCCGGTGGCCGGATCAATCGGGCCGGCCTTTCCGAAATTAAAACCGCGGACGGTATTGATCCCTCCCACATAAAAACGCTCTCCGACGGGAAGATCCGTTCCGGCAATGCCGCGGGCATATCCCAATCGGCCGTGAAGCGAGAAAACGGTGTCCCAGAAAAGAGGGAAGAACCGGCTGGCATCCAGGATCGTCTTCGTGAAATTATTATCGCCCCCCAGAAAGGTCCCGGCGAACTCATATGTTAAAGCGGTTCGGGAGCCTTCCTTGGGATCAAAATAAAAATCCCTTGTATCGCGCGCAATCGTGGCGCTCAGGCTGCTCGTGGTGGTCTTGTTCCCTTGTTCGTCGATCTGTTCGATGACCAGGCGGGGGGCCGTCGTCTCATCTTCGACATCAAAGAGCGTCAAGGTTTCACGCGTGTAGCTCAGACTTCCGCTGATATATTCCGTGAAGGATTTTCCCAGGATGACGTCTCCGCCAATCCGTCGTTCCTTGTACGAATCGAAGTCCCGCACCTGGTTGAACAGGTCCACCGTTCCCCGAACCGGATAATCCAGAAGATACGGCTCGCTGAAGGTCAGGCTGTAGGTTTTCCGCTGTCCTCCGTACTCGGCCCGGCCCCGCAGAAGCTCGCCCCGGCCGAAAAGGTTGCCCTGCGTGATCTCGGCCATCCCGACGACCCGGTCGACGGAGCTGTATCCGCCGCCGACGCTGAAGGCGCCGGTTGATTTCTCCTTGACCCGGACCTGGAGATCCACCTGGTCCGGGCCGACCCGATCGGGGGAGATCTCGACCGAATCAAAAAAATTCAGGTTGTTGATCCGCTGAAAGCTGCGGCGCAGCAACCGGGTGTCCACCCGCTCCTGCTCGTTCAACCGCATCTCCCTCCGGACCACCTTGTCCCGTGTCTTGTCGTTTCCGGTGATCGTGATCCGGCGGATCTGCATCGGATTGTCCTCGGTAATGTCCAGGGACAGATCCACCGTCTTGGTCGCCAGGTCGGTCGAGTATTGCGGGATCGCGGCGGCGTATAAATACCCCTTTTCGCCGTACAGATCATGGATCGCCGCCACCCCCTCGCGCAGGACGTTTCTTCGAAAGAGATCCCCTTCCTTTAACTTCAGCGCCTCCCTCAGGCGATCCGTTTCAAAAACGGTCTGGCCGTTGATCCGGATCGTCCGGATGCGGAATTGATCCCCTTCGATCAACGGAAAGGCGATGGAGGCCCGAACGGTATGGAATTCATAGGGATAATCAATTTCTCCGTGCAGGATCGGAAATGGAACGAGCGTTTGAGACCGGTCCTCCTTGAAGCGGACCTGAGGCGTTCCGACCTGAACCTGAAGATATCCGTTGTTGAGGTAATGATCCTTCAAGCGGTCCACGTCTTCGTTCAACAATTCCTTCTTGTAATATCCGGTGTTGGTCAGCCAGGAGGTCCACGGGACGTATTCCCGGGTGTCGATGCTTTTCTTCAACACCTTCGGCTGATAAGCCTGATTGCCGTCAAACCGGATCCTCCGAACCGTCGCCTTGGCGCCTTCCTTGATGTAATAGGACAGGGCGACCTTGTCTCCCTGCAGATTGAGAACCGGAATCACGATGGTGTTGTAGTAGCCCTCTTCATCATAGTATTGCCGAAGCCGTTCGGCGTTTTCCTTGACCTGAAGATCGTCCAGAAAGCTTTTCGGTTTGATCGTAATCCTTTCTTTCAACTTATCCGTCATGATTTCGACGTTCCCGACAAAGCCGACTTCATTCACATACGGCCGCTCGGTCACTTCATAAATCACCTTCACGCCGCCCTCGACCGGCTCCGTATCCACGCGCAAATCCAAAAAAAAACCCAACTGATACAGCGATTGAATGTCCTCCCGGACCCGTTCCGGCGACAGGGGGCTCCCCTCCTTGGTTTTCAAGCGGGACCGAATGGTGGCCGTCTCAATCCGATGGTTGCCCCGAACTTCAATCGCGATAACGGTATTCCCGCTTTTGAGACCGTCCACCTCGGCAAAAGATTCGTGATCAAGAAAGAGACTGAAACCCGCGATGAAGATCAAGACGGCCAGCGGCGCCCAACGCCTGAGCATTCGTCCGATAAACCTTTCCTTGTCATCGAATGAGGATGAAATGTATTGAAAATTCGCTTATTTTAACATCTTGCTAACTGATTGTAAATCAAAAATCTTTGACTCCCAAACGATGATAAGCGAGACCCGCGGCGCCGATCATCCCGGCTTCGTCTTTAAGCTTGCCCCGTTTGATTCTTTCGCCCAGTCGCACAGGCCGGATGGCCCGGCGGCCGATTTCATCCATCATGGCGGAATGGAACAACGGCCAGGCCTGTGCAACCCCTCCGCCGATCACGATCCGTTCCGGATCAAAAATATTCAAAAGATCGGCGATCGCGATCCCCAGAGCCCGCCCAAGCTCACGATAAACGGCGGAGGCCTTTTGATTCCGGCCGCGGGCCAGAAGGGCCACGTCCCGTGCGGTCAAGCCGGTGACCGGCCGGCCGGCTTTTTCGGCATAGCTTCGAACCACGGCGGTCGCCGAGGCATACGATTCAAGACAGCCGTGGTTGCCGCAGCCGCAAACCGGCCCCTTGGGGTCGATGGTAATATGCCCGATCTCGCCGGCCAGTCCTTCTCTTCCATGCCAGACCCGGCCGTCTAAAACCACGCCGCCCCCGACGCCCGTTCCCAATCCCAGATAAAGAAGAGACCGTGCGCCCCGACCGGAACCGATCCATGCCTCGCCGAAGGCCGCGGCGTTGGCATCGTTTTCAATCAAAACGGGAAGGTTCAGCCGGGGTTCGAGGAGATCCCGTATTGGAACATTTCGCCAGCCCGGAAAATTCGGTGATCGAAGTATGCAGACTTTTTTCCTATGGATGAAGCCGGGAATCCCGATCCCGACCGCCGAAGGACGCGGGCCGCTCCCCTGAAGTCGCCGGATGGAATCGATCAACAGGGCCAGGACGGACGTCAAGGCTCGATCCGTCACCGGAACGGTCAAAACCCGACCGGTTCTTCGACCCATCGGGCCGACAAAGGCCAGCCGGATCCGGGAGCCGCCCAGATCCACCCCGATCACAGACCGTGGGGATCGTTGGGTCTTCACAACGATTTTGCGCATCGAAACCCCGTATCCGGAAACCGGTCCAGTGGATCCGCAAACAACCGGTGCGCCGCGCGATAGAAAATACTCATGGCGTAATGGCCTCCTCCCCCGCCCCAGCTCCCTCCCCGGATCACCTTCAACCCCGCGCCGTACAATGGGCTGGGTTTCGAGTTTCCCGGATAGGATTGATACCCGTCCTCCACCCACTCCCCGGCATTTCCGACCAGATCATAAACCCCGTAAGGACTCTTCCCGGATTCAAACCGGCCGACCGGTAGTGTATCATTGGCCTCGGAATCGCCCGTGTTCGCGCGTCCGGCCTCGTACTGATTCCCCCAGGGGTATTCCAGTCCGTCCGGCCCGCGCGCGGCCTTTTCCCATTCGAGCTCGGTCGGCAGCCGCTTGCCGGCCCAACGGCAGTATTGAGCCGCGTCGTACCAGCTGACAAACGTCACGGGGTGGCGCTCCCGCCCCGGAGGGACCGCCCCGTTTTTCCAGATGGGCGGGGTCCGGTTTCCGGTTTGATCCGTAAAAATCTTATATTCGGCCTGCGTCACTTCATAACGATCGATGGCGAAGGTCGGGAGTTGCGGCGTTCGCCGGGGATGCTCATCCTGATAGAGCGGCCGGACCATTCCCATCTGGGCGCCGATCCCTTCGGTATCGACTCTATCGCTCCCCATGACAAAGGTTCCGGAAGGGATCGCAACCATCCCCTCCGGAACCGAGAGACCGGAACAACCGCAAACCAATCCGACCACCATCATCCATCCCGTTTTCTTCAGCCTGTCAGTCACCGATCTCCCATCCCTGATCCGCAAAACTGAAATAGTTTCCGTCGCCGATCACGATATGATCCAAAACCTTGATGCCCATGACTCTCCCGGCCTTCACAAGTCGCCGTGTCAATTCCCGATCTTCCGGGCTGGGCGCGGGATCGCCGCTGGGGTGGTTATGCAGAAGGATGACGGCGGATGCGGATTCCTTCACAGCCGGCTTGAACACCTCGCGCGGATGAACGATATTCAGTGAAAGGCTGCCGGTGGATATGGTCATCTCCTTGAGCAGCCGGTTCTTTCCGTCAAACATCAAGAGATTGAAAACCTCTTTTTTCATCTCCCGAAGCAGCGGATGATAGTGGTGATAGATGTCCCGGCTTGAAAGAGCGCGCAGTCCTGTGTTGAGCGGTTGAGCCATCGACCGGCGTCCCAGTTCGAACGAAGCCAGGATCTGCGAGGCCTTGGCCGGACCGACGCCGCTCACGGAACACAGCTCGGAGACAGTCGCCTGTTTTAGCGCAGCCAATCCGCCGAACTGTTTTAGAAGATGATGGGCCATCTCAAGCGCGGAGCTCTTCTGACGGCCGGTTCGAAGCAAAATCGCCAGAAGCTGCGCATCGGACAACATTTCCGGCCCGTGCCGAATCAATCGCTCACGCGGCCGTTCAATTTCAGGCCAGTTTTTTATCCATTTCGCCGTATTCGCCTTCAAACTTTTCATCGATCTTCTCCTCTGAAATATGTAGTCCGTTACTTAAGAGACTTACAAATTTTGGCACAAACCTGAAGACATATTATTCATGAAAAGCACAAAACTTATAAATTAATTAATCTTTTCAACAAGGTTGACAACTGCTCAAAAATGGCATATCGCTTGCACTAAGGTATGGGCGAGCAGTTCACAACGCAAGGAGGGGAACTCCCATGAAATGTCCAAAATGTAACGGGTTGATGTTCATCGAACGGTTCGCGGATTACTTCCTGACATTTCACGCATGGAAATGCGTCAACTGCGGCGCCATCATGGATCAGACCATCTTATCCAACCGCGCCAAGGGCGCCGAAATGGAGCTGCAGCTTCAAACGGTGACGACCGACGAGCATTATAAAGACTGATCACGATACCGATTCCAAAACGGGTTCTCCGTCATAAGCGGCGAGCCCGTTTTTTTATGCCCGGAATCCCGACTCATCGTGGAGAAATCTCCCACGCCCTAAGGCTCCGCGCAGCTGAAGGTAAAATTGAACTCCCGATCTTGATCCTCCCCGGAAATCCGGACCCCTTTGAAGCTCATGGAGACCTTCCGGCATTTTTCCGGGGGCATTTTTCGAAACAGGAGGATTCCGGTTTCGGAACCCCCGGGAGGAATCTCACCGCTCTTTAATCGCACCTGTCGAATCTTCCCCATTTCGTCTTTGATGACCGAAAGCGGCCGGGGCAACACAAGCGCCGCCTCATCCGAGGATCCTCTCGACCGGTAATAATCCAGACTCTCCTCCACCGAAAGAACGGCATAAGACGTCCGGTCGTCATCTAAAATATCGGCGGCCTGACCGTCAAGGGCCACCGTACGGGAGGTCCGGTTCCGGATCGTCACTTCAAATGCGGTGTAATAGGCCGAGAGATCAATGCCCAAACGCTCCCGCTCCGGGTTCCGTATCCCCGTCGTCTCGACCGGTTTGATCTCGACGATCACCTGGTTCGAGGCGGTTGAAGCATCCGACTCGGACGCGATGGGATTAAGATAAGGCGCCCGTGTCGCACACGCCGAGGGCAGAAGGAGACAGAGGACAAAAATCCAAGAGGCGCGCGCTGAATGGGATATCATCATCGGAGCATCCTGCATGAAATGGCGTCATTATAATCAATCCGGGATGGCCTGTCAAAAAGAGGATGCCGTTTTTTCGATCAAAGCGCAGGCGCGCTCCGCCCCGTTTTCGGTCCGAACCTGGGTGGAAACACCGGCGGCCCGATCGCGGATTTCCGGATCGGCAAGGAGGGCCGAGAGATGGTCGGTCAGTTTTCCTGCCGTGACATCCGAAAAAGGAATGGCCCGCGCGACCCCGAGCCGGACCGCGCGGCGCGCGTTGTCGGGCTGATCAAACGCCACGGGAACGACAAGCATCGGTCGTCCGGCAGCCAAGGCCTGGGACAGCGTCCCGACGCCGCCGGGATGAACGATGACCGACGCGCCGGGAAAGACCTCTGAGTAAGGAAGATAGTCAAACCGTTTGACTCGTTCGGATCCATCGAATCCATCCGATACCGATCCGCCCGTGACCAGAATCGCCCGGCGGTTTAATCGCCTCGCCGCCTCAAAAGCCTTGGCGAAGAAATCCCCCGGATCCATCGAGACCGATGAGCCCAGGGTGAAGACGATCGGCGGCTCGCCGGACTCGAGAAAAGCGTTCAATTCACCGGCCGCCGCGCCGGAGGAAGGCGGCCCGTCGTAACGCGCGAAGCCGCAGACTTCGGTGTTCACCGGCCAGTCGGGCTGCGGTTCCGCGAGCCGGCTTGAGAAAAGCGCGAGATTCATGCGCGGAGAAAACTGGCCCTCAAACATCGCAGGATGTTTTGCGCGCGGCAGCCCGATCTCGGCGCGCAGATCATGAAGGGGCCCCTCCCAGGACGCGGTCATGGCCTTCGCCAGGCCGAGCACTCCGCGATACAGGGCCCTGCTGAACCGGCACAGCGGATACATCCATGGAGCGGCCGGGATCAGGGACGGATCGTGGGCCGAAAAAAAACTCATCGGCGATAAAACGGTCGAGATCCACGGCAAGCCCCGCTTTTCAGCCACGAGGGGCATCGTGAAGGTCATCGGATGCGATACCAGAAGGTCCGC
>JACQHO010000193.1 GCA_016198945.1 Nitrospirota bacterium
GACGGCCGAAGACCCGGTCGAGTACAACCTCATGGGGATCAATCAGGTCCAGATGAAGGATGAGATCGGCCTCAATTTCGCGGCCGCCCTCCGGTCCTTCCTCCGGCAGGACCCCGACATCATCATGGTGGGCGAGATCCGGGATTATGAAACGGCCGAGATCGGCGTCAAGGCGGCCCTGACCGGGCATTTGGTTCTGTCCACGCTGCACACCAATGATGCGCCGAGCACGATCAACCGGCTTCTCAACATGGGCATCGAGCCCTTCCTGGTGGCCTCCTCCGTGATTTTGATCGTGGCCCAGCGGCTGGTTCGCCGGGCATGCAAGGAGTGTAAGGAAATTGAAAAAATTCCGGTTCCGACGCTGGTGAAAGCGGGGATGTCGGATGAAGAAGCCAAGAACGCCGTTTGCTATAAAGGAAAAGGCTGCCCGACCTGCAGCGACACGGGCTATAAAGGCCGCGTGGCGTTGTACGAGGTGATGCCGATCGGGGAGGAAGTCCGGGAGTTGATCCTGCAAGGGGCGGCCGCGGACGAAATCAAGAAACGGGCCATCGCCGCGGGAATGAAAACGCTGCGCATGAGCGGTCTGGCCAAGGTCCGGGAAGGATCCACCACGCTCGAAGAAGTGGTGGATTCGACCTTCGCGGATTGATCTTCAAAGGAGATGCATGGCCAACCTATACCAGTTGCTTCAAACGTTGATCGAGAAGGGGGCTTCCGACCTCCATATCACCACGGGAACACCGCCCCAGATCCGGGTTGACGGTGATCTGGTTCCGCTCAACCTTCCCCCCTTGACGCCCGCCGAGACCAAGCAGTTGGTCTACAGTGTTCTGACTGATGCGCAAAAACATAAGTTCGAGGAGGAAAACGAGCTGGATTTTTCCTTCGGGTTGAAGGGGCTGAGCCGGTTTCGCGCCAATGTCTTCATGCAGCGAGGTGCCGTGGCGGCGGCGCTACGGACGATCCCGTTTAAGATTATGACCTTCGATGAATTGGGACTGCCGGCGGTGGTGCGGGATCTGGTGAATCGCCCCCGCGGCCTGATCCTGGTGACCGGTCCGACCGGGAGCGGGAAGTCCACCACCCTGGCCACGATGATCGACACCATCAACTCGGAACGGCATGAACACATCGTGACGATCGAGGATCCGATCGAGTTCCTTCATCCTCATAAAAAATGCCTGGTCAACCAACGGGAGGTCAATTCGGACACCAAATCGTTCAAGGCCGCCCTGAAATACATCCTCCGACAGGATCCCGATGTGGTGCTGATCGGCGAGCTGCGGGACCTGGAAACGATCGAGGCTGCCTTGACGATCGCCGAGACCGGCCACCTCACGCTGGCGACGCTCCACACCAACTCCTGCGCCCAGACGATCAACCGGATCATCGACGTCTTTCCCCCGTTTCAGCAGTCCCAGGTCCGGGCGCAGCTGTCGTTCGTCCTGGAAGGCGTCATGTCCCAACAGTTGATTGCAAAGGCGAGCGGGCAGGGACGGGTTCTGGCGTTGGAAATCATGGTTCCCAATCCGGCCATCCGCAACCTGATCCGGGAAGACAAGGTCCATCAGATCTACTCCACGATGCAGACCGGCCAGGCGAAGTACGGCATGCAGACGATGAATCAATCCCTGTTTGAGCTCTACCAACGGCGGCTGATCACCTATGACGACGCCGTTAATCGAAGCAGCAACATGGAAGAGTTGGTGAATATGTTGGGACGAGGCGGAATGGCGCCTCAACCTGGGAAGGAGCAGCGGGTGGCCCGGTAACCTGAGAGCCCCTTGGATTGATGGCCACATTTGCTTGGACAGGAAAGACGAGGCAGGGCGCCATTCAGAAGGGCGAAATGGCGGCGAAGAGCCGAGAGGAAGTGATCGGGCTCCTTCGCAAGCAGAATATCCTCGTCACCTCGATCCAGCAGAAGGCCGGCGGTTTTAATCTCAACATCAGCATGGGCGGCGGGTCCGTCACGGATAAAGACATCGTGGTATTCACGCGACAGTTCGCCACGATGATTGATGCCGGCTTGCCGCTGGTCCAATGCCTCGAAATTTTGTCGGCGCAGACCGAGAACAAGTTCCTGGCCAAATCGGTGGGCGAGGTGCGGCAGGAAGTCGAATCGGGTTCCACCTATGCCGATGCGTTGAGGAAGCATCCCAAGGCCTTTGATGAACTTTATGTGAACATGGTGGCGGCCGGCGAAGCCGGCGGTATTCTGGACACCATCCTCAACCGTCTCGCCAAGCACATCGAGAAAGCGGCGAAGTTGAAAAAACAGATCAAGTCGGCGATGGTCTACCCGCTCACGATCCTGGGCGTCGCCGTCATCATCGTGGCGATCCTGATGATCTGGGTGATTCCGGTCTTCGGAAAGATGTTTTCCGATTTCGGCGGGGAGCTTCCCGCGCCGACGCAGATCGTGATCAATGCCAGCGACTTCTCAAAAAAATACGCGCCGTATATGGCCGTGACGGCCGTGCTGGGATGGATCGGATTGAAGCGGGCCTACAAAACACCGGCCGGCCAGAAGGTCTTGGATCGCACGGCGCTGTTGTTGCCTGTGCTCGGCGATCTGGTTCGAAAGGCGGCCGTCGCCAAATTTACCCGGACGCTCGGCACGCTGATCAGCAGCGGCGTTCCCATTTTGGACGGCCTGACCATCACGGCCAAAACCGCGGGAAACAAGATTATCGAAGAGGCGATCATGGTCGCCCGGCAGAGCATCAGCGAGGGGAAGACGGTTTCCGAGCCGTTGGGCAAAACAAAAGTGTTTCCTCCCATGGTGGTCCAGATGATCGCGGTGGGTGAAACCACCGGCGCGCTGGATGCGATGCTGGGCAAGATTGCCGACTTTTATGAGGAAGAAGTGGATGCGGCCGTCGGAGCCTTGACGGCCCTCTTGGAACCGATGCTGATGGTCTTCCTGGGCGCGGTCATCGGATTTATCGTGGTGGCCATGTATCTGCCGATCTTCAAAATGGCCGGGACCGTGGGATAGCCGGGCCTAAAGCCGTTCCTCGGTTTTGCTCTTGGGTCTCATCGACGTGCCCCTGGTGCCCCATTCCTTATCTCATTCAATCTTCCCAACCGGGTCGTGATCTGAGCGATGGAGCTTCAACGGATCCAGCACGAAGAAATACGGGCCAAGCTCCAGTGGCTGATCGTCCTGCGCGTCCTGATCGTCACGGTATTGTTGGGCGCCTCGATTGTTCTTCAAGTCGGATACGGGCGCGTCGGGAAGACGACCACCTCATTTTCATACCTGATCGCGGCCACCTACTGCCTGACCATCGTCTATAGCCTTCTCCTGAATCGGGTCCGACGTCTCATCCGATTGGCCTATGTCCAGATTTCTCTGGACTTGTGTTTTGAAACCGCCCTGGTCTATTTGACCGGCGGAATCGAAAGTCCCTTTTCACCGTTTTACATGATCACCTCGATTGCGGCCAGCATCATCCTGGGTCGAAAGGGCGGCAGCCTGACGGCGTCCGCGGCCGGCATCCTGTTCGGTGTTCTGGTGGATCTCCAGTATTTCAGACTCCTGCCCGGCATGGGGGAGATCTCCTATTCCAACCGGGAGGTCCTCTACTTTCTTTTCCTGAATATCGTGGCGTTTCTGACCGTGGCGTATTTGAGCGGAGGGCTGGCCGAGAAATTGAGTTTGACACGGGAACGGCTGAAGGAAAAAACGACCGGGCTGGCGGAGCTTCGGGCCTTCCACGAACATGTGGTGCAGAGCATGAGCACCGGCCTGATGACCACCGGCATGAACGGCGAGATCACCTCCTTCAACCGAGCCGCCGAGGAAATTATGGGATACCGGTTTGAGGAGGTGCAAGGGAAGCCCTGGTGGGGAATCTTTGATGCGATCGATCTTCGAGGGTTGATCAGCGCGGAACAACCGTTGACGGATCCCTTTCGCTTCGAACGGGAGGCCCGCCGGAAAGACGGTGTCCATCTGGTGTTCGGGATGACGGTTTCACCGCTCAAACATGAAGAAGGCCGGCAGATCGGAGGGGTCTGGATTTTTCAGGACCTGACCCGCATCCGGGAGATGGAGGCTGAGATCGAGCACAAGAAACGGCTGGCGACGCTCGGCGAAATGGCCGCGGGCATGGCGCACGAGATCCGAAATCCGCTGGCGTCGCTGAGCGGGTCGCTCCAGGTCTTGAGCAAGGACCTCCGCATCGAGGAGGAGGAATCCCACCGGCTCATGGAGATTGCCTTGAAGGAGACCGAGCGGCTGAACGGCATTATCACGGCCTTCCTGATGTACGCCCGCCCGGCTCCGCCGAATAAAAAACGGTTGGATATCAACCGACTGGTCGGGGAGACCTTGAGCCTTCTTCAAAACAGCAAGGAATACCCGGACACCATTGAGGTCCGGTCGGATCTCGCTCCGGGGGAGTTGTGGGCGGTGGTGGACCCGGACCAGATCCGTCAGGTTTTCTGGAACCTGGCTATCAATGCCTGCGAGGCGATGCAGCGGGGGGGGCGGCTTCTCGTAGCGACCCGGAATCTGACGATGAACGCCCCCAGAAATCGCATCGGAACGTCCTGGGTCGAGGTGAAATTTTCAGACAGCGGGGATGGAATACGAAAGGAGGATCTTTCCAAGATTTTCTATCCTTTTTTCACCACCAAGGCTCGGGGCTCGGGGCTCGGCCTTTCGATCGTTCACCGGGTGATTGAATCGCACCAGGGCCGCGTGCATGTGGAAAGCCGGCCGGGCCAGGGAACCCAGGTGACGCTCCTGCTGCCGGCGGAGGAGCACGCGCCATCGGTTGTTCTGGAAACCCAAAGGAGCCATTAGCCGTGGAGAAAATCTTAGTCGTTGACGACGAAAAAAGCATGCGTGATTTTCTGAGCATCATGCTCAAGAAAGAAGGCTATTCCGTGACGACGGCCGAAGACGGCGAAGTCGCGGGCCGGTTGATTCGCAAGGAGATCTTTGATCTTGTGATGACCGATGTCAAAATGCCGAAAGTCAACGGCCTGGGCGTGTTGAAGACGGTCAAGGAGACCTCTCCCGACACCCTGGTCTTGATGATCACGGCCTTTGCCTCCACCGAGACCGCGATCGAGGCCATCAAGGAAGGCGCCTACGACTACCTCACGAAACCGTTCCAGATCGAGGAGGTCAAGCTCATTATCCATAACGCCCTGGAGAAAAAACGGCTCCGGGCCGAGAATCAACTCCTGAAAAGGAAGGTCAAGGGCGGCGCGACGATCGAGGATATCATCGGCCGAAGCGGCGCGATGCAGAGCGTCATGCAGGTCGTGAAAAAGGTGGCGGATACCCAGAGCAATATCCTGATTCTCGGAGAGAGCGGGACCGGAAAAGAACTGATCGCCCAGGCCATTCATTCCAACAGCCAGCGGAAGGACAAACCCTTTGTCACGGTCAACTGCAGCGCGCTTCCCGAGCCGCTGCTTGAAAGCGAGCTGTTCGGCCATATGAAAGGGTCGTTCACCGGGGCGCATGTGAACAAGCCGGGTCTCTTTGAAACGGCCCATGAAGGGACGATCTTTCTGGACGAGATCGGGGACACCCCGTCGGGCATCCAGGCGAAGCTGTTGCGGGTTCTGGAGGAAAAAGAATTTCGGAGGATCGGCGGGACGCAGAATATCCGTGTGGACGTCCGGATCATCGCGGCGACGAATAAGGACCTTGAAAAGGCGGTTGCGGATGGAACGTTTCGCGAGGACCTTTATTACCGGCTGGATGTCATCCCGATTCATCTGCCGCCGCTTCGCGATCGGGTGGAGGACATTCCGTTGCTCGTGCGCCATTTCCTGACGATCATGAATCAGGGGATGAACAAAAAGGTCCGGACGGTCGCGCCGGAAGCGATGAAGGCGCTGCAGGCCCATCCATGGCGGGGGAATGTGCGCGAGCTTGAGAATGTGATCGAGCGGGTCATGGCCTTGACGACCGGAGACAGCATTGAGATCAACGACGTGACGGACTGTCTCCAGAAGCCGGCGGCGCTCAAAGAGTCCATGCCCGCCTCCCTTCCGCCGGAAGGGGTGGATCTCGACAAAGTCATCGGCGATCTGGAAAAGGCCCTTCTTCTAAAAGCCCTGGAGCGGACCAACTGGGTCAAGCGGGACGCCGCCAAGCTTCTTCAGTTGAACATGCGGTCGTTCCGATATCGCCTCGAAAAGCACGGCCTCCGGAAGCATCGCGAGCCCGGCGCGCCTCCCGACGAGGACGATATGGATTCGGACGACGGCCCGGACACCCCTTGAAGCGCAATCATACGAACCCGTGATCCCTCATCCCACGGGTTTGTGTCACTTTTTTTATTGACAAATCCCATCGAGTCATATATATCATGCCTTGCGCCTGAGCCTCCTTATCTTCGTCCGCGCCGTCTTATTCAATGATCGGGGAGAGGGAGTCATGAA
>JACQHO010000189.1 GCA_016198945.1 Nitrospirota bacterium
CACAATCGGCACGGGATGGGTTTCCATGATCCTGCGGGTCGCCACCAGTCCGTCCATCTTCGGCATGTGAATGTCCATCGTCACCACGTCGGGCTTGTTGCGCTTCACGGCTTCAAGGGCTTCCTCCCCGTCGGCGGCCGTTCCGATGACACGGATCTCCGGATCGGAACTTAAAATGTGCGCCAGCAGATCCCGGACGGTGGGCGAGTCTTCGACGATCAGGACTTTTATCATTTACGGCTCCCCGTCTCTTCCCCCTGCCGGTAGGCGCATACGCGGTTGCGTCCGGCCCGCTTGGCTTCGTAAAGCGCCCGGTCGGCCGCCGCAACGAGCGCCTCTTCCGTCGCGGCGTCCTCGGGGAAGGTCGCAATCCCGACGCTGACGGTGACGCGGGCCGTCTTTTCCGGACCGATCCGGACGGCCCGGCCGGCCACGGCCGCGCGAAGACGCTCGGCGGCAACCGCGGCCCCGCTCCCGGCCGTTTCCGGCAGAAGGACGGCGAACTCTTCGCCGCCGTAGCGCGCCGCCCAATCCGTCGGCCGGATCTGTCCCTGGATGCAGACGGCCAGAACGCGAAGGACCACGTCGCCCGCGGGATGGCCGTGAAAGTCATTGATCGTCTTGAAATGATCGATATCGAACATGAGCAGTGAAAGAGGATGGATATAGCGCTGCGATCGTCCGATTTCCTCCTTCAACCGCTGGCCGAACCCGCGGCGATTGAAAAGACCCGTGAGGCCGTCGCGGACCGATAGGTCTTTCAGCTCCGCCTCGTGCTTTTCAAGCTTCTCGGCCATCGCGTTGAAGGCCGCAGCCAGAAGTCCGAGCTCGTCCTTTCTATACAGCACGACGCGCGCGGAAAGGTCGCCCGCGGCCAGCCGTCCGGCGGCCTCGCCGAGCGCGCCGAGCGCCGCCATCACGGGGCGCGCCAGCCACAGGCCGGCCATCAGCGAGATTCCGAAGGCGAGTCCGAATGTGGCCGCGGCCAGGGCCACCGAATTCCGCTTTGCGGAGCGCGCGCTTGCGAGATCCTCTTCGATCTCCCGCTGGGCGATCGCATGCACCTGGTCGAGAAAGGCCGCCGCGCGGTTGCGGTGGTCATCGAACCGTTTCATGTCTTTCACCCCTTGCAAATTTCTCATGGGGCTGGGAAGGCGCAGGATCGTCTCGCCGATTGATCTGGCCGCCTGCCATTCCTCATCGGCCGATTTGATCACCTCCCGTTCCCGCGCCTCGCTAAAAGGCGCGGCGCGGACCTTTTGAAACGCCCGATCCACCCGCCAGCTCAACCGCGCGAATTGTTCGCGCTCGTCCGGATCGCCGTAAATCAGGTAATCGTCGATCGGCATGGCGGCCATGAGGAGCGCCACCTGAAGATGTCGGACCGGCTCCAGCTCTTCAGTCAGCTCTTCCACGGTCTCCTCGAACGGCGCGATCAGACCGGGCAGAAGATAAAACAGGCCGATGGCCGCCGCCAGCATGAACGGCATCAGCACGGTGCTGATGCCGAGAATGAAACGGGCGCGCAGTGAGGTCTGTATGAATCGAAACATTTTGTCAGCCTTCAGGGATCAGGGCAGGAATCAGCCGACCCCCGACCCCATACCTATGACCCTCGATCCCCAATTCAGATTAGAACGCCGCGAAGATCATGAGCGTCGTGAGCTGATCGCCTCCCACAGGTTTGGGGTCGTTTGCGTCTCCGCTGTAGAGCGTGTGGTTCACCTGAAACTCAACATTCTGCGCCAGAAGATATGTCGCGCCGGCGACCAGCGCGTTGTCGCTGCTGTCGGCAGCCGCTCCGTTTTCTCCCTTGCGATATCCCAGTGCCACCGTCGCTTTTCCCGGAAGGACTCCCAGTTCGGCGAGAACGGACAGGGCCGTCCTGGCTTTGGGACCGCTGTTGAAGAGATTCGATTCGCCCGCGGCTGCATACTTATCCTTTGCGGCCGATCCCCAGGTGACATACACGCCCAGCGGCATCGTGCCGGCCATCCCCTGCGCCTGCGCATCCACCGCAAAAGCCCGGGTATGAATAATGCCGGCCGGATCCGCGGTAGTGTCCCCGATTTCAGTTTTGCCGCCCCAATACTGGCCGCCGATTCCCGTGCTCCATCCCCCGATATTCGGGGTGGCCGCGAGACGGATATAATGGGACAGCTTAAGACCGGCGTCCAGATTGCCATGGGCCGGACCCCAGAGTGTCGCGTTCAGAAAACCCATCGAATTGGCCGCCACCAGCGCGACGCCCTCGGCCTCGGTGGCGGTTCCGAGATACTGCTGCGCCGAGGTGCCCTTCCGGTCCTCAAGTACGCGCTGCATTCTCAACGCGCCGGTGCTCAGAAGCTCGAAGCCGTAGGCCGCGCCGCCCGCATCCGTCGTGAAGGGAATCGCGCTGAGCACGACGCCTCCGGCCGTATAGACGATCGGCATCTTAAAGGAGGCAAAGGCCGACGCGTCGCCTTCCGGGAGCTGCATTTCCAACAGAAAACCGACATGCTCTCCCGCGCGGCCGCCGATCAAAAGGGCGCCCTCGTCCGGAAACTGCAATTCACCCTTGTTGGTCCCGATCTTCTTTTCATTCTCGGGGGTCGCCGGATCATCCACGCCGTTCGTCTTCTGATACCGGATCTTGGTCACGAGGGATGCGTTCAAGGTATCGGGCAGTGAAAGGCCCTCGCCCTCCACCTTTCCCTGCGCGCCGATCAGCGTGTACCCGTTCATCTTAAAGGCCATGCCGAAGGGATTTAATGCAGGATAGTGCTGGAAATGACACATGGCGCAGGCCATCCCGATCTGCCGCGCGAAGGCCGGAACGGCCGCGGCCTCCTCCGGTTGAAACAGTGAAACGGTAAGAGAAACCGCCATTGTGATCGTGAGGATGAAAAGGATTTTTCTCATACGAACCTCCTTTTGGGTTGAACTGCGGTTTGCTCGGTTGCACCTTCGGTCTTTAAAATGTGGAACCTGAAACTTGAAACTTCATACCAGCCTTCGAATCACTTCCAATAAATTGCTCTGGTCAAAGCTGCTCTTCACGATATAGGCATTCGCGCCGACATCAATGCCGCGCTCGCGGTCCTCACGGGATTCAAGCGCCGTCACCAGCACCACGGGCAGATCCGAAAGCTTCTTGTCCGCCCGGACTTTCGCCGTCAGGTCGAACCCGTTCATCCTCGGCATGTCCACGTCTGATACCGCCAAATCGAACGCTTCCGTTCGAAGCGCCGTAAATGCCTCCACGCCGTCCACGGCGGTTTTGACACGGTATCCCGCCGTCTCTAAAATATTCTTCAGCAGTGTCCTTGCCGTAATGGAGTCTTCCGCAACCAAGATTGTTTTCCCCTTCTGTTTTCCTGCTTCCACCGTCGCGGGAACCTTCACCGGAACCGAAGCGTTTTTCACCGCCGATTTCAATAAATCATGAACGTTCAGGATCGGCACGACCTTGCCGGTGCCCAGGATGGTGGCGCCGGCCACATTTCGCACACGGGAAAGCTGCGGGCCCAGGCTCTTCACCAAGACCTCCTGCTCGCTGAGAATCTCATCCACCAGGAACGCCATGCGCTTCTCCGCCAAACTTAGAATCACAAACTGCAGATCGTCCGGCGAATCACCCGGGGTCCCCTTTCCGGGAAGCTCGAGCAGATCTCCAAGCCGGACGAGCGAAACCGCCCGCCCGTTCAGACGAATGGTCTCCCGGTTTTCCACTGTTTTGATTTCTTCTTTATTGACCCTCCCCACGAGCTCCAGATGGGTTGTGCGAATGGCAAAGAGGTGATCATGCACACGGACAAGGAGTCCTCGAAATGTGGCCAGCGTTATGGGAAGAATCATCCGGAACGTTGTGCCCGCATCAGGACGCGTTTCAACCGTAACGAGGCCGCCCAGCTTTTCCACCTTCTCACGGACAATGGCCAGACCCAGGCCGCGGCCGGAGAGGTCCGTGATGATCGGACTCGTGGAGAGCCCGGACTGGAAAATGAGCCCCATCGTCTCCCGGTCGCCGAGCCGCTCGGCCTCCTCCGGAGAGATCAGGTTGAGCTTTTGAGCGGCCGACCGGACTTTCGCGGCGTCAATCCCGGCCCCGTCATCCGTGATCAGGATCTCCACCTTGCTGCCGTCTTTCTGCGAGATGGCAATGGCAACCGTCCCACGGGGTGATTTGCGTTTTTGTCCCCGCTCGGCCGGTTTTTCAATGCCATGATCAATACTGTTTCGGACCAGATGAATGAGCGGGTCTTTGATCTCCTCTAAAATCCGCCGATCGATTTCAATCTCGGCTCCTTCAATCACCAACTCCAGCTCTTTGCCGCGATCGCGCGAGAGGTCACGAACCA
>JACQHO010000196.1 GCA_016198945.1 Nitrospirota bacterium
CTGTCCGACCAGGCGCTGGAGGCGATCGAGAACCGCCGGGAGCACCAGGCGATTCAGAACCACGCCCAGGAGCTTTCAACGCTTGCGGCCGTCAGCGAGTCCTTGGGCTCCAAGCTCGACCTCGATCACCGGCTCGAAACGATGGCGGACAAGATCAAAGAGATCATCCCGTACGACCACTGCTTCATTTTCCTCGTGGAACCGGGTGAGCGTTCCGCCGAACTCAAAGTCGTCCGCGGATTCTCGGATGATCCTCTGATCGAACAGCCCATCCCGCTCCATGAGGGTTTTCTGTCGCTCGTGGTGAAACGAAGATTGCCGATCTTGAAAGTCGACCTGCATGAGCGCGAGCGGGGAAAAGGCGTTTTTCCAAGCGGCGCCGGCATCCGGCTGAGGCCGGCCTCCTTTTTGGGACTGCCGATGATCGTCCAGGACCACGTGATCGGCATCCTGGCCATTACCTCCCAGCGTCCCGGCGCGTTTGACGAGCAACACAAGGAGTTTTTGAAGATGCTCTGCGGCCAGGCGGCCGTCTCGATCGCGGACGCGAAGCTGCACGACGAGGTGAACCGTCTGGCCACGACGGACGGCCTCACCGGCGTGGCCAACCACCGGCGCTTTCAAGAGCGCCTCAACGACGAGTTCGAGCGGCAGGCGCGGGAGGCGGGGCGGTTTACACTGATCATGGGCGACGTGGATCATTTCAAAAAGATCAATGACCGGTTCGGTCATCCGGTCGGGGACCAGGTTTTGCGGCAGGTCGCGGCCGCTCTGGTCAAGACGGTTCGGAAAATCGACGTCGTGGCCCGGTACGGCGGAGAGGAGTTCGGCGTGATTCTTCTCAACAGCGGCCCCAAGGAATCCTTCCAACTGGCCGAGCGGATCCGCAAGGCGGTCGAGGGTCTGTCGCCGATGGTCCATGGGGAGCCGCTGAAAATCACCATCAGCCTCGGCATGGCGGTCTATCCGGACGACGCCCGCGACCGGCAGACGCTGATCGAACGCGCCGACCGCGCGCTCTACGCCGCCAAACACAACGGCCGCAACCAGACCTGCCTGTATTCGAAGATTCGAGCGTAAGCGGCGGGAGAATTCATTCCGGCGTCGGGATTAGGACCGGTTGATCAGCCGGTCGAGGTCGGCTTTGACCGCATCGAGCTTCGCCTTGGCCCGCGGGTCGGACCGGCGGACGATCTCGATCACGCCGTCGACGGCGCCTTCCAGCCCGATCAGCGTTTCACCGTTTTCTTTGGAGGTGATCTTGGCGGCGGAGCGGAAGCCGTCCTTGGCCGATTCCAGTTCCGTCTCGGCCATCCCGAAATTCCGTTCCTTGATGTGGGTCTCGACCGCGAGCAGACGGTCGCGAGCCGTGGTGAGCTGCATCCGGAATCGCAGCGAGCGGATCTCGCCCTCCAACCCGGTCACTTTTGTCGCCATCTCCGACTTGGCCGCCGCCAGCATCCGATCCAGTTTTTCCATCCGAAACGAACCCATGAAATACCCGGCGCCGAATATGACGGCGAGCATGAAAACGACCGCGATCAGTTTGAAGAAAAATTTCATCGGGCGGCGACTCCTCTCCTATTCATCGGTTAAAGTCAAAGTCATCGTCGGACCTTCAGAAGAGACCATCCGAGAAGGATTCCCATGACCAGCGCGGCCGCCGTCGCGGTCCGGCTTTCCAGCGGATGCCCCTGATGCTGGAAGAATCGGGCAATGACCAGAAGGGCCAGGAGGAACGCGCCCAGGATCGCACGGTGGACCAGACGGGTCAGTCTCAGCAAGGCCCCCGTGACGTCGTCCGACGACATCTTGGTTTTGAATTCGCCGCGGTTCGCCGTTGCCAGGAAGGTTTCCAGGGCCTTGGGCAGCGCCAGCAATGACCCGCCGACGTCGCGTCCGGTTTTCCAAACCCGGTCGAACCAGCCTTCTTCCGACCGGATGAACGGAATCGCATAGGGTTTGGCCAGTTCGATGATGTTCAGGTTCGGGTCGAGTCTGGAGTTGATGCCGTTGAGCATTCCCAGCGTCCGCCAGATCAGGATGAAATTGTTCGGAATCTGGATGGCCGAGGAGACGCTGAAGATCTGCTGCAGGTCATGGGCGATATCGCCGATCCCGATCTCGCGAAAGGCCTTGGGCGAGATATCGCGATACCTCTCGATGAAAAAGGCCGCAACCTGCTCGATCGCCCGGCGGTCGCCGGCGCGGTCGATAAAGCCGAGGTCAAACAGGCCCTGAACGATCCGAGGGATATCCCGGTCAATGATGCCGCCCACGGTGGTCTTGATGCCGTCCCGCATGGCGGGCGGAAGGGGCTGCATCAGGCCGAAATCGACGAAGACCAGGGCCGGGCCGGCGGCCGGAGTCGCGCCCGGCCGGACGAAGAGGTTGCCGGGATGCGGATCGCCGTGGAGGAAGCGATGGGCGAAAAGCTGCATCATGTAGGACTCCATCAACAGTCGGGCGAGGGCCGGGAGTTCGACCCCGGCGGCCCGGATCGTTTCAAAATCGGTGATCTTGATCCCCTCCACAAATTCCAGCGTCAGGACATGCGGGGTGGTGTAGTCCCAGATCACCTTCGGGACGACGATCCGGTCGTCTCCGTCGAAATTTTGATGAAACCGCTCGGCGTTTCGCGCCTCTTGAATATAGTCCAGCTCCTGATGGAGGATGCGGGAGAATTCCCGGTAAAGGATGTCGAAGCGGATCCGACGGAGGAATCGCTGCAAAAACCAGGAGGCCCAGCCGGCCGCGCGGAGGTCGGCCTCGACGATCCTCCGGATGCCGGGGTACTGAACCTTGACCGCCACACGCCGGCCGTCTTGAAGGACGGCCTCATGGACCTGTCCGAGCGACGCGGCCGCGATCGGGGTTTCATTGAAGGACGCGAATACCTCTTCGGGGTTTCTTCCCAGATCTTCCCGCAACCGCTGCTTGATCAGGGTGAACTCGGCCGGAGGGATGGAATCCTGAAGCTGGGCCAGGACCCGTGTGTATTCCTCCGGCAGGAGATCGACGCGGGCGCTCATAAACTGTCCCAGCTTGATCAGGATTCCCTTGAGTTCGATCGCCAGCCGGCGAAGCCGGTCGGCCTTCCTTTGATGGAGCAGGGATCGCCGCCGCCGGAGGGTTTCCTCGCTGTAAAAGATCGCGCAGCCATAATGAATGCGGTAGGAAACCGCGAGATCGAACACAAAAAGAAGAATCCGGATGACCCGCAGACCCAGCCAGGAACGGGACGACACAAAGCGCTCCTTTTGAAATTGTTTGGGTTATATCACACGCCTGCGGGAGAGTCAACGCCGGGGCGCTTTGTCTGTTGACAAACTCTTTGAAATATGACAGATTATCCAGGGTTCGCATGGTTCGGGGTCTTATGCGCGCGGGAGATCATTCTATGACAGACCGGTCTTCAACGATCCGGAGAATTTCGATCGCCGTCGGCCTTCTGCTCGCCTTGCTTCCCCTTCTCTGGATCGGAATCACCGCCGCGCAGGAAAAAGAGGACACGACCCTTTTCTATCAAGGACAGTCCTTGATGGAAAAAAAGCAGCCGGAAGCGGCCGCGGTCAAGTTCAACATCCTTCTGAAAAATTTCCCCAACAGCAATATCCGGGACCTGACCTTCTATTGGTTGGGCCGGGCTTACCTGGAGATGGGTCGAAAGACGGAAGCGCAGGACGTTCATCGGCAGCTTCAGAAAGAGTTTCCGGACAGCCCGCTCGTTCCAAAGTTGAGAAAAGAGATCGCCGACTCATCGACCCAGCCCCGGCCGCCGATCGCCAAGGCCGTTCCGCCGGCGCCGCCGAAAGCGGCCAAACCGCCGGAGGCCGCCAAGAAACCGGTCTCCCCGCCGGCCAAACCGCCGGCGCCCTCGGTGACTCCGAAAGAGCCGTCCGCTCCGAAAGCGGCCGCGCCGCGCAAGACCAAACCGCCCGTGGCCCAGACCCTGCCCATTCCTTCCGGCGGCGCGCAAAAAGGATTTACGCTGACGATCACCCAGGTCGCGGATCTGAAGGTCGACGCGAAGGTGGAACGGATCTCGGTCTATCCCGGCGAGTTCGGGACGATCCCGTTCCGGGTGACCAATTCCGGCAACGCCGAGGATACCTTCACGTTTCGGACGATGCTTCCGCCCGAATACCAACCTGTTTTTTATCTGGACGAAAACGGGAACGGCCTGGCGGATGCGGGGGAGCGGCCCGCGCAGGCCACCCCCGCGCTGGATGTGAACCGATCGGTCTCGGTCGTCCTGAAGCTGCATCTCCCTCCGATGACGGCGGACGGCCAGCGGAAGGAGTTTGAGATACAGGTCTCGTCCGCGTTCGACCCGAACATTTCCCAATGGATCAAGGCTTCCGTGAATTCCACGGGGCCCTTGATTCGCGCCGATTTCAAGGCGGACCAGGCGCGCGTCAAGCCGGGCGGCCGTTTGAATTACACCCTGGTCCTTCAGAATGCGGGCAGCGCCGAGGCCCGTGAGGTGAAGTTTCAATACGCCTATCATCCGAATTTGATCTTTCTGTCCGCGGAACCCACGCCCCAAATTGTCGAGCAGGCCTCCCGCAGCCTGGCCTGGACGCTGGACACCCTTCCCGGCCAGGCCTCCAAACGGATGGAGGTCCGTTTTAAAGTCGGGGACGAGGCGACGGCCGGCCAGGAGATCATCAACCGCGGCGGGCTGGAAATGTCGGCCGGGGGCGAGCCGATCCTGCTGTCGTCCCCTCCGGTGACGGTGGAGCAGGTGGCGATGGTGAAACTGGAGGGGTCGCGGGAGGAGATCACCGTGACGCCCGGAGACGTTCTCGATCTTCCCTACGTCGTCAAAAACATGGGCAACGGCACGGACGTCTTCAGCCTGCGACTGGAAGGCGGCGATGCCGTCGAAGGCGTGGTCTATCTGGACCAGAGCAACGACGGCCTTTACCAGACGGGCGAGCCGGTGCTGACCGAGACGCCGCAGTTGGGCAGCCGGGAGGCCTTTCCGGTGCGGGTTCATATCACGGTTCCGGTCCGGCAGTCCGACCGGCAGCAATTGGAGGCCCATGTGGTCGCGCAATCGAAACTGGACCGGTCCGTCTCGGCCCGCACCACCAAGGTTTTCCATTACACCTTGCCGATCGTGACGGTCTCGACGCAACAGGGCGCCCGGGACAGCATCCCCGGCGGGATTATTTCCTACCAACTGACCGCAATCAATTCCGGATCGGGGATCGCACGGAACGTCGTGATCACCGATCTGCTTCCGAACGAACTGGAATATGTCAATTCCGACCCTCAGCCGTCCGAGCGGCCTGAAAGCGGACTCATCTGGCAGGTGACGGAGCTGGCCCCGAACCAGAAAAAAGTGTTTGTGGTCAATGTCAAGACGAAGGCCGGGCTCCGCGCCGGGACGGTGATCCAAAAAGAGCCGCGGGTCCGGTATTCCGACTTGAACGGAAACCGATATGAGTAGTGCTGTGCTTGCAAGGGATTCGTCCAGTAATGTATGAAAAGTTCTTCCAGTTTAGCGAGCCTCCCTTTAATCTGACCCCCGATCCCCGATTCTTTTTTTTCAGCAAAAAGCATGAAGAGGCCTTCGACCACATCCGCTACGGGATCCAGGGACGAAAGGGATTCATCGTGGTGACCGGAGAAGTCGGAACGGGAAAGACGACCCTGTCGCGGTTGCTGCTCCAAAAACTGGGGGAAACGGTCCGAACCGCATTGATTTTCAACCCCAGTCTCAGCACGATTGAGCTGCTGCAGGCGATCAACCATGATTTCGGCATCCCGGGTGAAAGCAGCTCGAAAAAGGAGTTGGTGGAGAGGCTGAATCAGTTTCTGCTCAACACCCTGGCCGCGGGGGAGAACGCCTTCCTGCTGATCGACGAGGGACAGAACCTCTCGATCGAATGCCTGGAGGAGATCCGGATGCTTTCGAATCTGGAGACCGAAAAGGAGAAGCTGCTTCAGATCCTTCTCATGGGACAGCCCGAACTTCGGGAGAAGCTTCAGCTTCCCAATCTCCGGCAGTTGAATCAACGGATTGCGATCCGGTATCATATCGAACCGCTGAATGCGGAGGAGACCCGGGCCTACGTGGCGTATCGCCTGAACGTGGCGGGAGGCCGTGATCGGCTTTTTTTCACGCCCCAGGCGCTTGAGCGGCTCTACCGCTGCAGCGGCGGCGTTCCGCGGCTGATCAATATCCTGTGCGACAAGGCGCTGCTGGCCGCGTACGCGCAGGAAAGCCGCGTGGTGGAAGACGCGGCCGTGGCCCGGGCGGCATCGGAGTTGGAGGGACCGCGGGTCGGGGATGCCGACCCGTCGAAGGCTGCAAAAACCATCCGACGGCAACGTCGGGCGGAAGAAGACCTCGGAGCGAAAAAGCGGTTTACCCCGATCGGTGCGGCCGTCATCGGCCTGTTGCTGGTGTTGCTTACGGCCGTTCTTTGGGGCGGCCCGGCCTGGATGGGTGTCCGGGAGTCGGTTCCGAATCCGTCTTTACCGGTGTCTTCCCTGGCATCAAGTTCGGTGCCGGGCTTGGAAACGGAAGCGGTCCGGCCCCGACCCGTTCCACAAATGGATCCGGTGGAGCCGCCCGCCTTTTTCACCCGGAATGACCGGGCCCGCCGGTTTGATGAGGACGGTGTTTTTCGGGTCGCTCTTCCGGAGGAGACTCACGATGCGGCCCTGCTGACCCTTTTGAAGATTTGGGAGGGGGACAACCATTCTGTTCCGGAAGCGTTCAAGACCTTTGACGTCCCGCGACTCCTGTCCTCGAAGGGGTTTTCGCTCTATCATTTTCCGATCAGCCTGGAACGGGTCCGGTTATTTGATTATCCCTGCCTGATCCGGGGGCATTGGACTCACGACACGGCCATGACCTATGCCGTGCTGATCCATCTGACCGAGAGCGATGCGACGATCCTCGACCCGTTGAATGGAAGGGTGACCTACGGTCTGGATGTCCTCCAGACTTTGTGGGGGGAGGAAGGCGCGATCTACTGGAAACGGCTTCCCGGAATCACGCTTCCGTTGAAGGCCAAGGGCGTGGATCCTTCCGTGAAGACGATCCAGAAAGCCCTGAGGGTTCAGGGGTTGTACCTCGGGAAGGCGGACGGTATTCTGGGCTCCAACACAAAACGGGCGATTCGCTACTTCCAGCAAAAATACGGTCTGCAGGACAACAGCCTCTTCGGTCTTGAAAGCCACCTGATTCTGTCGAAGGTGATGTTCAAGGAAACTCCCGGGCTCGATACGGGTGAACTTTGATGAGGGCTTGCGCCGCGCTCGCCATTTCCATCCTATTTGTTGAACTTTCCTGCGAAAACGTCTATACTTATCGAAGTTTGAAGACGGAACCCCCGGGTTCCGCATGCAAGTGACGGGGAGGGGCTCACCATGAAAAAATATCTATGGACCTTCAATGTCCTGTTTCTTTTGGGCTTCAGTTATTTTGTGGCCGACCTGGTGAGTCTGTTGATCGGCCGACAGTTGGAATTGCCGCCCCGCTCGCCTGTGGAATGGGCCGCCACGACCGAGGCCCAGATCAAGCCGTCGTCCGAAATCTACGCCTCCATTGTGGACCGGAATATCTTCGGAATCAAACCGGCGGCCTCCATCGCCGGCCCGGCCGAGGCCGCGCCCCCGCCGGTTCAACTCCCGCCGCTTCGTTTCCGATTGGTCGGGACGGTCGTGGGGGAGCCGGAGGAATCCCTGGCCGTGATTGAAGACCTGGGAACCAAGGAACAACGGCTCTATTTTCTGGATGACATGGTCGGAACGGACGCCAAGCTGATCGAGATCATCCGCAACGAGGTCACGTTTTTGCGCGGCGAGATCCAGGAGACGTTGAGCCTGCAGGATGATACCGCGCCGGGGAGTCCGTCGCCCGTGTCTCAACCGCCGTCGTCGGTTCCATCCGCCTCCCGGCCGGCCGGGGCCCAGAACAACTGGGTGCTGGACAAACAGGAGGTGGCGGCCGCGCTCGAGAATCTGCCGCAGCTTCTCACCAAGGCCCGGGTCGTGCCGAACTTGAGCCCGGACGGCCGGAACGACGGCTTTCGCGTTGTCTCGATTTCCCCCGCCAGTTTCTATGAGCGAATCGGGCTTCGCAACGGCGATGTGATCCAACGCATCAACGGGATCGAGGTGAAGGATCCGCAGACCTTCATGCAGGTCTTCGGCCAGCTCAAGGATGAATCCAATATCACGATGGACCTGGTGCGCAACAACCAAAAAGAGTCGTTTTCTTATGAGATTCGTTAATCGGAGGCGCATGCCGTTTTTCAAAGCGGCTCCGCTTTTTCTTGGGTTGTTCGCCCTGGTTTTATTGGCCGCTCCGGTCCGTCCCTCCGGCGCACAGACCCCGGAAGCGCCCCCGGCCCCGGTCCTCCCTCCTCCGATGCCGGAACCGCCGAAACCGACCGCCCGGCAACCGGGAGAGCGGCTGATCACGCTCGATTTCAACAACGTCGACCTGCCGGTTTTTGTAAAGTTCGTCAGCGAAATTGTCGGAAAGAATTTTATCATCGACGAGCGCGTGCGGGGCAAGGTGACGATCTTCTCCCCGACCAAAATTTCCGTGGACAAGGTCTACCAGGTGTTCCAGTCCGTTCTGGACATCAAGGGGTTTGCGGCCGTGGCCTCGGGCGACATGGTCCAGATCCTTCCGGCATCGGACGTTCCGACGGAACGAAACATCAATGTTTACTATCTTGAAAACGCCAGCGCGGAGGAGGCCTCGAAGCTGCTCGCCAGCCTGGTGACCCGGCCCGGCGGGCCGCCGCCGGCCGGCCGGCCGGTCGTGCGGGCGACGGGGGAATTCGAGGGACAGGTCCAGGTCATTCCCGACAAGGCGACCAACTCTCTGTTGATCACGGCCTCGCAGCGGGACTATGAAATGATCAAAGAGGTGATCAAGAAACTGGACATTCGGCGACGCCAGGTTTACGTTGAGGCCGTGATCATGGAGGTCGGGCAGGACAAGCTCCGGGAATTGGGAACCGAGCTGGGCGTGGTGGCCGGATACCAATCGGACAACCAGGATCTCACGGCCTTCGGCGGGTTCAACCAGGCGCCGGAGGAGATCGCGGGCCTGGCGGATATCGAGGGCGTTGGAATCGGCGTCAGCACCGTCAACGTCAAGGTGCTTTTGAAGGCGCTGCAGAGCGCCACGGACGTCAACGTTCTCTCCACGCCCCAGATCCTGACGACGAACAATCAGAAGGCGAAGATCCTGGTCGGTCAAAACGTGCCCTTTGTCAGCAGCACCGGCCAGACCACGGGCGGGGTGACCCAGCGAAACGTGACGCGGGAAAACGTCGGGGTGAAGCTGGAGCTGACCCCGGAGATTCTGGAAGGGGATCGGGTCCGGATGGATGTTCTTCAGGAGATCTCGAGCCTGGCCGAGACCCCGCAGTCGGTTCTGATCGAGCTCGGGCCGACCACGAACAAGCGGGAAACGACGACGACGGTGATCGTGTCCAACAATCAAACCGTCGTGATCGGCGGGTTGATGCGGGATGACGTGAGCAAGGTTGAACGAAAGATCCCGCTGCTGGGGGACATCCCGTTGATCGGGTGGCTGTTTAAGTTTCAGTCGAAGCGATTCAGCAAGACGAATCTCCTCATTTTTCTCACCCCGCATGTCGTGCATGATACCCAGGACCTGGACGCGATCCGGCAGCAAAAGAGCGCAGCCATGAAACGGACCTTATCGGAAGGGGCTTTCAAAAATCAGACGCTCAATGAGCAGTATCTGAACAGTATTAATCCCCCCCAGGACAAGAGGTAGTTTCCTCCATGGCCAGTCCGTGGCAGCGCATCGGCCAGATTCTTCAAGACAAGTTTGCCGTTTCGACCGAACAGATCCGCGAGGCCCTGGTTCTCCAGAAGGAAAAAGGGGGGCGGCTCGGCGAGATCCTGATCCGGATGCGCGCGGTCAAGGAGGGGGAGGTGCTGGAGGCCCTGGGCCTTCAGTTCCGCCTGCCCTATCTTCCCGACCTTCTTCCGGCGCAGGTGGATCCGGCGCTTCTCTCGAAAATCCCGATCGGGTTTGCAAAACGGTATGAGATTCTCCCCATTCGCGAGGAGGACGGACGCGTGATGACGGCCGCGGCCAACCCGCTCCATCTCGCCGCGCTGGATGACGCCCGGACCTTGCTGGGGCGGGACATCCGGACTGTTCTGGTTCCGGCCAAGGCGATTTTAAACTGCATCAACCAGGTCTACGACCGCGCCTCGGATACGGCGCAGCAGGTGATCGAAGACTTAAGCGCCGAGAGCCTCGACCTTCTGGCCAGCGAGCTCCAGGAGCCGGTGGACCTTCTGGAGGTGACGGACGAGGCCCCGATCATCCGGCTGGTGAATTCAACGCTGTTCCAGGCGGTCAAGGACCGGGCGAGCGATATCCATATCGAGCCGTTTGAGCGGGATCTCGAGATCCGGTACCGGATCGACGGCATCATGTACAAAATCCTGTCGCCGCCCAAACGGTTCCAGTCCAGCATCACCTCGCGCATCA
Source organism: Nitrospirota bacterium (assembly GCA_016198945.1). Taxonomy (GTDB): domain Bacteria; phylum Nitrospirota; class Nitrospiria; order JACQBZ01; family JACQBZ01; genus JACQFA01. The sequence continues at coordinate 10,514 of JACQHO010000196.1, forward strand.
AGATCATGGCCGGGTTGAATATCGCCGAGAAACGCCTGCCGCAGGACGGCCGGATCGGGATAAAAATTGCCGGGCGGGATGTCGATATCCGCGTCTCGGTGATCCCGACGGCCCACGGCGAGCGGGTGGTGCTTCGGCTCCTGGACAAGAGCACCAGCCTGCTGAATCTCGAGGACATCGGGCTGACCGCGGAAGAGCGGCAGACGGTGTTGCACCTGATCCAGCTCAGCCACGGCATTGTGCTCGTGACCGGTCCCACCGGCTCCGGCAAGACCACGACGCTGTACGCCGCGCTGAACCGGATCAATTCTCCGGACAAGAACATCATCACGATTGAGGATCCGATCGAGTACCAGTTGAAGGGCGTCGGACAGATGCAGGTCAACCCGAAGATCAGCCTGACCTTCGCGAACGGCCTCCGGTCCATTCTCCGTCAGGACCCGGACGTGATCATGGTGGGCGAAATCCGGGACGCCGAGACGGCCGAGATCGCGATCCATGCCTCGCTGACCGGCCACCTCGTCTTCTCGACGCTCCATACCAACGATACGGCCGGCGCCATCACCCGGTTGATCGACATGGGGATCGAACCGTTTCTCGTTTCCTCCTCCGTGGTGGCGATCATCGCGCAGCGCTTGGTGCGGTGCGTCTGCCCCCGCTGCCGGCAGGCCTACGCGCCCACGCCGGAAGAGCTCGCCAAGCTGGGGTTCAAGACCGGCACGGCGCATCCGACCTTCTACCGCGCGGTCGGATGCGCCGAATGCATGAAGACCGGATACCACGGCCGGACCGGTATCTACGAGATTCTTCTGATCGACGATGAGATCCGTCAGATGATTTTGGCCAAGGTGGATTCCGGCCGGGTCAAGAACCGGGCGATCGAAAAGGGGATGCGGACGCTCCGGGACGACGGCGCCCGAAAGGTGGTGAACGGCGTCACGACGATGGAAGAAATTCTTCGCGTGACGCAGGAAGATATGGTGATGGAATAGCGCCGATGCCGGTGTATGAGTACAAAGGGCTGACGACCGAAGGCCGGGACATTTCGGGCATCATTGATGCGGACAGTCCGAAGACGGCGCGTGTCAAGCTGCGCCAGTCCGGGATCTATCCCACCGATGTCGTGGAAGGCGCCGGCGAGGCGGCCTACGGGTTCGGCGCGGAACGGTCGGACCCGGCCGGACCGGCAGGGTCCTGGTGGTCGAGATTTCAGGTCTCGGAGCGGGCGGGGATGATGGAGGTCGCGCTGATGACCCGTCATCTTGCGACCTTGACCGCCGCGAAGCTCCCGCTGATGGAGGCCCTCTCGGCCCTGATGGATCAACTGGAGAAGGGCGAACTGAAGCGGATCGTGGCGGGCGTTCGCGAACGGGTCAAGGAGGGAAGTTCGCTTGCGGGGGCCCTGGCGCAATACCCCGCCGTCTTTTCCGAGATCTATATCAATATGGTCAGGGCCGGCGAGGCGAGCGGCGCCATGGAAGGGATGCTGCTTCGCCTGGCCGATTATCTCGAATATCAGGTCAAGCTCCGCAACCAGGTCCGGTCCGCGATGGCCTATCCGATTTTCATGGTCCTGTTCGGAGGATTGATTCTGTTCAGCCTCGTGACCTTCATCGTTCCCAAGATTACGCTGATTTTCGAGGAGCTTCACCAGGTTCTGCCGCTGCCGACGCGGATCCTGATCTCGGTGAGCCATTTTCTGAACGCGTATTGGTGGGCCCTACTGGCGATGGTCTTTTTAGGCGGGTTCGTTCTTCAGCAGTATATCAAAACGCCCTCCGGGCGGGACCGGTACGACCGTCTGGTCCTGCGGCTTCCGGTCGTGGGACGCCTGACGCTGATGGTGGCCATCTCCCGGTTTGCGAGGACGCTCAGCACGCTGCTCACCAGCGGCGTGCCGCTGCTTTCGGCGCTGGAGGTGGTGAAGAACGTGGTGCAGAATACGACGCTGGCCGCGGCGATCGACCGCGCGCGGCAGAACATCGGGGAGGGCGACAGCCTGGCCGAGCCGTTGAAAAAAAGCGGAATGTTTCCCCCGCTCGTGACGCATATGATCGCGGTCGGGGAGAAAAGCGGCGATCTGGAGCCGATGCTGGTCAAGGTGTCCGAGGCCTACGATAACGAGGTGGAGGCCAAGATCGGAATGCTGACCTCGTTGCTGTCGCCGATTCTGATTGTGGGCATGGCCGTGATCATTCTGTTTATCGTGATGGCCATTCTGCTTCCGATTTTTGAGCTGAGTCAAATTGTGAGGTGAAAATGACGCATCGGGAATCCGGGTTTACGCTGATCGAGATCATGGTGGTCGTTTTCATTCTGGCGCTGCTGGCCGGGCTCGTCGTTCCCAAGATCATGGGCCGGACGGACGAGGCCCGTCGGACCACCGCCAAGGTCCAGATCAAGAATATCGAGCAAGGACTGCATCTTTACAAGCTGGACAACGGGATGTATCCCTCCACGGAACAGGGGCTGTCGGCCCTGGTGACGAAGCCCACCATCGGCGCGATCCCGCAGCACTGGCGGGAGGGCGGTTACCTGCCCAAGCTTCCGAAGGATCCCTGGAGTTATGAATACGTCTACATCAGTCCGGGCGGTCACGGAGATTACGACCTGATCAGCTACGGAGGCGACGGAGAGCCGGGGGGGGACGGCAAGGATGCCGATATCGAAAGCTGGAATCCGGAATGATACAAAAGCGTGAGGGGTGAGGGGTGAGGCGTAAGGCGGAGTCGCAGCAGGGGTTCACCTTTGTCGAGCTGACGCTGGTCTTGCTGGTTCTGGGGATCGTCGCGGCCCTGGCATTTCCGACGATCCGGAGTCTGAGCGGCAGCGACCTGAAGCTCTCGGCCCGCCATCTTGTCCGGACGGTCTATTTTCTGACGGACCGCGCCGCGGCCACGAAGCGGATCTACCGGCTGAATTACGATCTGGAGCGGCACGAGTACTGGGCGACGGTCCGGTCCGGCGAGGAATTCGTTCCGGTCGATGCGGCGTTTTTTACGCGCACGAAACTGCCGGAGACCGTCCGGTTCACCGATGTGATATGGAAGGATCAAAAGCGGACGGAAGGGGAGGTTTATACCGATTTTTATCCCGTGGGGCGTGTGGATAAAACGACGCTGCATCTGACCGATGCGGAAAGCGAAGGCCTGACGCTCGTGGTCAATCCGATCACCGGCCGGATCAAGGTGTATGACGGGTATCTGGAAGAGATCGGGAAAGAGGGATGACCCCTCCCCACGCGGCCTGCCTGCCGGACAGGCGGGCTTCACCCTGATCGAGGTGATGGTCGCGCTGTCCATCCTGGCGATCACCTTTGTGGTGATCCTGGGTCTGCAGAACCGCGACATCCTCCAGCACCAGGAGGCGCGGTATCTGACCCGCGCCACTCTTTTGGCGCAGCAAAAAATCTCGGAAGTCGAAATGGCCGGGTTTCCGGCTCTCGGCATCTTGAACGGAGGCTTTCCGGAGCCGGACGAAATCTTCGATTGGACCGAGACGGTCAGTTCGACCCCGTTTGAGTACGCGCGAGAAGTGAGGGTCGAGGTCGGCTGGAAAGAGGGCTCGCGTCGGGATTCGGTCACACTGATCACGTTTGTGATGGAAGAGAAACCATGAGGAATCAAAGGGGCTTCACGCTACTGGAGCTTCTGATCGCACTGGGGATCGCGGCGGTCGTGATCACGCTCTTATATGAAACCTTCAACGCCGTGCTCCGGTCCACCCGGCAGGTGGATGAAGAAAGCGAAATAGACCAGATGGCGCGGATCAGCATGGGAATCATGGTGACCGAGTTGAAGTCGGCCTATTGGCGACCGCCGGGAAACCAGTCCCAATCCACGCCGTTCGTGTTCGAGGGACAGGACGGGCTGGACGGCGGCGATCCCTCGGATACGCTTCGGTTCACGGCCCTTTCCCATGCCCGGGTCGATCATGGGATCGCCGATCCGACCCTGTCGGTCCTGGAGTATGGACTGGTTCCGGTTCCGGAAACCGAGGCGGCCGTCCTGATGCACGCGGAGGAGACGAATGTCCTGAGCCTGTCGGAGGAAAGCCTGGAACGGTATGAGCTGGCCGAACGGGTGATCGGACTGAATTTCCGGTACTTCGACGGGAAGGAATGGTCGGACCAGTGGAGCGCGTCGGATCAAAAGAAATTGCCGAAGGCGGTCGAGATTCAGCTCGTTCTTAAGGACCCCGCCGGCCGGGAGCGTCGCTTCATAACCCAGACCGATATCCCGCTCGGATAGCGATCGTGACTCGAATGGGATTTTTCCAGTGGGTGAGTCGACATAAAACCGGTCTCGTTGCGGCGATCGGGTACGCCACGGCGGCCGTGATCGCCGTCACGGTCTTTGTCTATCTGACCTTTCCGTGGCAGCAGCTGTCGGACTGGATCCGGGTCAAGATCGAACGGGCCGCGAATGTGGAGATAACGATCGAGAAGAGTCGCGTCCGGTTTCCGTTCCGTCTGATCTGGACCGGCGTGACGGTCCGGCAACCCGGCCCGGTCGCCCATATTTTATGGACGGCCGACCAGGTCTCGGCGGGCTGGCCCGTGGGGGCGATCCTGAGACGGCAACTGGATCTGGATTTGGGGCTGCAGGGCCTGGGCGGCGAGGCCCGGGGCCGGGTGACGGCCCGTCGGACGCAACAGGGGATGAAATATCATCTGGAGGCCGCGGGGACGGGGTTCGCACTGGAGAAGCTTGCGGCGGGATTTCGTCTGCCGTCAAAGGATATCGGGGGCGCGGTGGCGGTGAACCGTCTTCAGCATGACTGGATGAACGGCAACGTTCTTCAGGGACAGGGCCTGCTGGCGCTTGAGGCAAAAGAGGTGGTGTTGAAGAGTCTGGAAACCCGGTTCGCACGGATCAACGGGGAGGTGTCCTTGAAGGGGGGCATGGGCCATCTTGAGAATTTCTCGGCGCAGGGAGATGCCCTCGATCTGGTGGGCAGCGGGAGCCTGCTTCTCCGTTCCGACTTCATGGAAAGCCTGTTGAACTTCACCTCGCGCGTGACCTTGCGAAAGCCGACCGGTCCGCTCGTGCTCTTGTCCGCGATGGCCTCGCCGGACGGCCATCTGGATATTGCGCTTCGGGGGCCTCTCAAGCGCCCGACGCCTTATGTGAACGGGACGCCGCTGAGTGCGATCGGGGTCGGAGGGTTCGACCTGCCTTCCGCCCGCCCGCCGGACGGGCAGGGACAGGCGGGGGGGCGGGAACCATGAGGTCGATCATGGCGCAACCGATCCTGGGTCTGGATCTCGGTTCTTCATCGGTGAAGGCGGTCTGCCTCCGAAAGGGATGGATGGGACTGGAATGGGCCGGCGGGTATCACCTGCCTGTCGGTCCGGCGGGGCAGGCGCTTCCTCGCTCTTCGGGCCCCTTTCACTGGGCGAAGGAACCCGTGCCGGGATTAAAGGAATGGATCGCGGAGCACCGATTGCCGATGGACCGCGTCGTGGTTTCGCTTCCGGCCCATCTGGTCTCGCTTCGGACGCTGACGCTTCCGTTTAACGACGCCCGAAAGCTTGAAAAGGTGGTTCCCTTCGAGATCGAGTCGCTCCTTCCCTATCCGCTCGAAGAGGTCGTGGTGGATTACCAGGCGACCGACACCCGCGACGGCAGGACGAATCTTCTGGCGGCGGCTGTTCCGAGAATCCTGGTCAAAAATTATCTGGAGCAGTTGGCCCGGGCCGGAATCGATCCGGAAGCGGTGGATCTGGACGGCATGGCCCTGATGAACCTCGCGCGCCATCTCTTTTCCGATTCGCCCGCTCCGGGCGGGCCCGCCGTCCGGCCGGTCGGAGCGGCGGGCGGCGACATGGCCGCGCTGGAGATCGGAGCCTCGAAGACGGTGGTTTGCATTCTCCGTCAAGGACAGGCGGCCTTCGTCCGAACGATCCTGTGGGGCGGTCGGGATGTGACGGCGGC
>JACQHO010000197.1 GCA_016198945.1 Nitrospirota bacterium
ACGCGCCGATCGAACCGGCGACGGGCCGCTTTTTGGCCGATGCGATCACCTGTTGTGACGGTTGAACAGCCATCAAGACGCTCCGGAAGGATCGACGGCCATCTTAAGTAATAGCCGGGGGTTTGTCAAGAAATCGGCCTTGACTCGACACCGTTCAACGCGTAGAATCTCGGCATTGCAAGGAGATAGATGGATCGTCGCCTATTTCTTATCCTATCCGTATCCGCTGTTTGGGGCATGGTCTCCATCCTTGCCCTCGGCGGTTGTCCCGCCTCAAAGCCGTCCGTTCCGACCCGTCCGGTCTGGACCAATTATGAGATCAACACCAGCGTTTTTGCCATGGCCTTTGAAGAAAATACCGTCTGGGTCGGAACGGAAAAAGGGCTGATCCAGTACGATCTGAACCGCGATCAAATCATCGCGCGATACGACAGCAAAAACGGGCTTGCATCGGACATCATCACAACGGTAAAAATTGATTCCCGCGGCCATAAATGGGTCGGGATGCATGGAGGCGGCCTGGCGAAATTCGATGGGAAAACCTGGCGTCTATTCAATGTGCCGGATCTGGCCGATCCCTACGTTTACGACATCTTGTTTGATCGGGACGGACGGATGTGGGTGGCCAACTGGAAGGGCGTCAGTATCTATGACGGAACAGGATGGACGAGTTTTACAAAAGCCGACGGGATTATTGATGACTGGGTTTATGCCATGGCGATGGACCGCGATGGGGTGATCTGGCTGGGCACGGAAGGCGGCGTGACCCGGTATGACGGCCGCCTTCCGGCCGGACAGCAAGGGCGGTTTGTGAGTTACACGCACAACGAAGGGGTGGGCGCGGACCTCGAAGCGATCGGCTCCTATGAAAAGATCGCCAACCCCAGCTTTCACCATCAAACCACGCCCGGAAAAGAGGCGGAGGGCTATAATCCCAACTACATTCTGGCCGCGGCGGTTGATTCCCGCAACAACAAATGGTTCGGAACCTGGGGCGCCGGATTGAGCCGCTTTGACGGGAAAAACTGGAAAACATTTACGACCCGGGACGGATTGTCCGGCAATTTCATCTCGGACATCCTGATTGATCGGGATGACACGCTGTATGTGGCGACCGAGGGCGGCGTGAGCATCCTGAGCAACGGCCGGTGGAAAAATTTTACGACGAAGGACGGCCTGGTGGACGACGGCGTCTTCACGGCTGTTGCGGACAACCTGGGATTTAAATGGTTCGGCACGCTGAAAGGCATCAGTAAGCTTGAGGGCCATTCTTCTTCATAGACGCGGGACATCCAACAGGAATGTGCCAGTTTTTTTCTTGACAGTTGGGGTTAAATTTTGTAGCCTATGACATTTGCTGGCGCAGATGCGGAATGTTTTCATGTAAACATTTGTTAAATCTATCACTAATCCCTTGACCGATTACGGTCCCTCGGGTACTTTTTAGTATGAGGGACAAGGCAGAACACCATCATTTAGACAGATCGCTTAGAGGGGGAATGAAGACCTCTCGACATGTTGCAACGCTCGTTGTGATCGGCGGAGGACTCATCGTGGCGGCTATGTCCGCCTTGGGGGGCACCATCGTCGGTTCGCGACACGACCTCTCGGCCCTGAACATGAGAGGCTACGGCAGCGAGACCGGTCCGATGACCGGCGGGTCCTTCAACGACTATCGGGAAACCTGTGTCTATTGTCACACGCCTCACAATGCCGGAACCACGGCGCCTCTCTGGAACCGCCAGCTTCCCACCCCGCTCGGTTATGAAATGTATTCCAGCCCCAATTTCGATTCGGTTATTCCCGACACCAAAGCCCCCGACGGAATTTCCCTGGGCTGCCTTTCCTGTCACGACGGTTCCGTGGCGGTGGATGCCGTGCTGAACAAGCCGAAATTTCACGACTGGTTTGACTCCGGCGTTCATTATCGGATGAGCCCGGAGGGCGGGGTGGGCACGGACAGTTGCGGGAAATGTCACAACCGGGAACGCGGGGCCTACGGCGCGTTGAGCGGCGCTCATGACGCAACCATCCGGTACCTCACCAAGAACCTTCGGGATGACCACCCGATCTCGGTTCCGTACCCGACCTTCAGCAAGGATTCGGGATTTAATCAGCCGATGATTGCGAAAGAAGACGGGGGTCGAACGTTTCCAAACGGGGTGCAGACGTTCGATGAAGACAAGGTTCAATGCGCGTCCTGTCATGATCCCCATAATCCGGACGAGAAAAATATCGAGGGGCGGGACCCGTTTCTGCGAACGTCGAACCGGTTCAGCGCCCTCTGCCTGACCTGCCATCAAAAATAGAGGAATGATTGATACCATGCGTCATATGAAATTATTGGGGGGTCGTCCGGCGCTTCTGATGGTCGTTTTCGGGATCCTGGCCGGTTGCGCGACGGCGCCGAAGCCGGTCGAGATGGTCTGGCCGCTGCCGCCGGAGGAGCCGAAAATAAAGTATGTAAAGAGCATCCGGAGCTCGGCGGACATTGAAAAGCGAACCTTCTGGAAAGCGGTTGTGGAAATCATCGTCGGCGCGAAGTCGAGCGCGCGCCTGGCCAAACCCTATGCCGTTCATATGGATCGGGAAGGCCGGTTGTTTGTGACGGACAGCGCCTGGCCGGCCGTTATGGTGTTTGACACGAAAAATCAGAGGTTCACCTTGATCGGTCTGGAAGGGCTGGGAGTGCTGGCCAAGCCGATGGGGGTGACGACGGACGCCGCCGGACGGATCTATGTGACCGACACAATTGAAAACCGCGGCGTGGTGTACGATCATGACGGGAATTTTCTGATGGGGCTTGGGGAGAAAGGCCGATTCGAGCAGCCGTTGGGCGTTGCGGTCAACGACGCGTTGGGCCGCGTTTACATCGTGGATACCCGGAAACATAACGTTTCCGTCTTCGATGCGAAAGACGGCAAATTTCTCTTCGATTTCGGCGGGCGAGGAGTGGAGGACGGCCGGTTCAACTGGCCCACCAACATTGCGATCGACAAGGACGGAAAGCTGTTCGTGATGGACACGTTTAATTTCCGGGTCCAGGTGTTTGATCCGGATGGGAAGTTTCAATCAAAGTTTGGAGGCATCGGCTCCGGGCTGGGCCAGTTTTCCAAGCCCAAGGGGATTGCGGTTGATTCGGAAGGGCATGTGTATGTGGTGGACGCCGCCTTCAACAACGTACAGATCTTTGATCAACAAGGCCAGCTTCTGCTTTTCTTCGGCGGGTTCGGAAACCGGCCGGGACAACTCTGGTTGCCGGCCGGCATGCATATTGACCAGGATGATCTGATTTATGTGGCGGATCAATACAATCATCGGATTGATGTCTATCAATACCTGAGTGACAATTACAGGGCCCGGCAGGCGGCCGAGGTCAAGAAATAGGGGAGAGTTAAAAAAGCGAACCACCAATCCGGATCGTCCTTGCCGGGCGGGGAGCAACGAGCGGTGCAACATTTCATCGGACGCGACATTCTTTTTATCGGAGTTGTAACCGGGGCGCTCCTGATCGTCTCCATGGAGACCGGCGTCTGGGCGACGCATGAGGTGAAGATGTCGGAAGATGTGAGCCGGACAAAACACAATCTTTCCTCCAACCCGGATATCAACGCAACCGGCACGACCGAGATCTGCGTCTTCTGCCATACGCCGCACGGCGCCAACTCGACCGCGACGGGCCAGGCGCCGCTCTGGAACCGCCTGCTCCCTGAGGATTCCAGCTATGATATTTACGGCTCTCCCAACTTTGACGGCCAGGATTTTACCGGGACCCATCGTCCCAAGGGGGTGTCTCTGGCCTGCCTGTCCTG
>JACQHO010000195.1 GCA_016198945.1 Nitrospirota bacterium
GAAACGTCTTCGATAAAACTCCATTCCCGAGAGGACCTGCTCCCGCACCGGCGCGGGAGCCACGCGGGAATTGGGCGAGAAGCTTTTGTTATCGCAATAGGCGCAGCCGCCGTAAGCCGCCGTGCCGTCAATGTTCGGGCAGGTGAAGCCGGCATCAATCGCGATTTTGTATACTTTGCACGGAAATGTTTCTTTGAGGTAGCGGCTGTAGGAAAGATAATAGTCATTCATCGGTTGTCCTTGAACGCGGGCGGTGGTATTATATCACGAAGCCCAAGAACAGTTCCAACCCGTCGGGAGGTGCCGCGATGGCGTCCCTTGAAAATCAAGAGTTCGAAGTCGAGCAGGCCAATGAGCGGTTCTACCGGGCGTTTGAGAGCCTTGATATTCATAAAATGGAAGCGGTCTGGGCCACCCACGAACCGGTGAAGTGCATCCATCCCGGCTGGGAGATCCGGTCCGGATGGCCGGCTGTGCGGGACAGCTGGGTCCTGATCTTCAATCACACGACCGGCATGCGGTTTGAGGTGACGGATCTGGATATCGTGGTGAAGGGGAACCTGGCCTGGGTGATCTGCATGGAACAGGTCACCATGATGGTGGACGGGGAGCCGCATGTGAGCCGGGTTCTTGCGACCAACCTCTATTTAAAACGGCCGACCGGGTGGTTGATGATCCATCACCACGGATCGCCGGTGATGAGCGGTGCGAGCTGACCGGCGGGGTGCGACATGCTTCATCCATCAGAATGATTGACTCGTTCGTCATAAAACGGTATCAATGCAATGAGTGGTTGTTGACATAGGGAGAAAACGGGGTGTAGGATAAGGATGCCGCACGATCGGGATCATATTACCCGGGGGTGCAAAATGGGACCCACGAAAGTAATCGTGAAATCTGATTCCCTCCATGACGTGAAAACCGGCAGGCTGATCCAGGCCGGACTCGCCACGCGAAAGCAGCAGCAAGATTATGCGATGCATCATTATATCGTCCTGCCCGTTGCAGACAACCTGGGTCGGCTTTGGTCACTCGACGGAAAATTTGTGTATTGCCTCCGAGGGACGCGGTATGAAACCTCGGATGATGAAGTGGTCCATTTAGCCAGGTGCCGTGACTGCGGCGGCTTCTGCATCTCTTCGGATGGGCCGACCGTGGAGCGCGATTGTATGCGCTGTATCCAGTGCGGGCATGAATTTGAAGCCCGGCTGGAGATGATGGAGAGTTGATCGCTGCACAACGGGGGTGTAACCAAGACCAATGGACAAATCCATTTACAAAGCGGAATCAGGCAAGCCCAGGGGCCGGCGTGTCGTCAATCGGGGGGATTTATTACGAAAGGAAGGACTGGATCAACTTGCGGAAGAGCTGGTTGATGTCGCCGAGGAAATGGAACTCGTCTCAACGGAAGTCTCGACACTGGAAGATATTGAGGGATGCAAAGGCCTGGCCGCGGGTGTTCTGGAAAAATATTCAACCCTTCAAAAGCGACTCGCCGGACATGACAGGATGCAGTTGGAACAATCCATCGGGTCCGCGGTCGAACGAATTCGGAAGGGGCTCACGCTGCTTAAAGAGGCTCCGGAATAATAGACGCAGAACGGGGCCGCGGATCGTGGTTAGCGTGATCGCGTGTAAAATGGCAGTGAGACGACCCGGGCCGGCTGTCCGGCGACGAAGACTTCCGTGCCGGGCTTGACAAAGTCGCGATGGAGATAACCCAGCGCGATCAGCTTTCCTGATGTCGGCGACTTGACGCCGCTGGTAACGTTTCCGACCACGCGTCCTTCGGCTCCCGGGGTTTCCGGTCGGGCCTGAATAGACTGCCCCTTCTTCGGAACGGATTCGTCCTCGATTTCCAACCCCGTCAACCGTTTGTTCATATGACCCTGTGCATCCGCCCGCGCGATCGTTTCCTGGCCGATATAGCAGCCCTTTGTATAACTGATCGCCCTTGCTTCCAGTCCGGCCTCCATCGGAAAGTTCGATTCGTCCATATCAAGTCCATACCGTGCGATGCCGGCTTCGATTCGAAGAGAGTTTAGTGCGTCCAGCCCGACCGGTTGAAGTCCGTGCGGACGGCCGACTTCGATCAGACGTTTCCAGATCACGGCAAGTTTATCAATTGGAATGTAAAGGTCGTAACCCACCTCACCCGTGATCTCGTTTCGTACCACGAGAGTCGAGACGCCCTCCGGTGCAACTGAAGCCGTCGAATATTCCTTCGGCGGCGGGGATGCAGGCGCGATGAGTTGAGTGATGATTTCGGATGACGACGGCCCATAAACCGAAAGGAGTCCCTGGGTTTCGGTCAGATCTTCAATCGTGACATCGGAGGCAAGCGTGTATTTATCCAGATGTTTGTATATCTTCCCGGTCACCTCGGGTTCGAGGTCAAGCCAGAGAGCATCCGGCAGGCAGTAAACCCGTGCATCGGCCAACATTTTGGCCTTGTCGGTCGTGAAGACGGCGTAAAGGCCGTTTCCGGGCGCGAGCTTTTTGATATCGTTTGTGATCATGCCATGCAGAAACTCGGTGCGGTCCCTGCCTTTCAGCCGGAGTTTTCCGCGGTGGGACTGGTCAATCAGTCCGGCCGTTTTCCTCACGGTCCGATGTTCGACCTCGGAATTTCCATAAGAGCGGACGATTTCTCTTCCAGCCGATGGTCCGAAGATTGCGCCTGAAGCCTGTTGAATTTCAAAAATCCTTGATTTGTCCATTAATCCCACTTCACTTGATATTTTTGTGTTTGAATAGGTCCATTAACCCCACAACGCTGCCAATATTTGAGGATATATATGAATTTGGAACCACTATTACGGCGTTGTCTTTTATTTTTTCTTCCCAGTTTGGGACCTGGGTATGGTTGGTGTAGCACAGCACCGCCAGATCGATGAGTTGAGGAATCCGACGGACTTCCTGGAGCAGCTGCGCAGGATCCAGGGTGGCTATGCCCAGGTCTAAAATCATCAGTGACGGTTTTTGGTCAACGGCTTCCTTAAGGATCGCTTGAACCTGTACGGCCACACGAACCGTGCAGCCCTGGGTCTCCAGAGCGGTCTTAATCTTGGACAAAAAGAAGAGGTCGGCAATCGCGACCAGGATGGTTGGATTCGTCATCAGAACTCCGCTGGGTCAGTTTAACATTCCTTTGATTCGGCCCAAGGCCTTGGCGGCCAACGCATAGTCCGGATTTGCCTTCAAGGACTTCTGGTATTCTTCCATGGCCCGGTACCAATCCCGCTTCTTCTCCCAGATGCGACCAAGATTGAGATGAGGAAAGCAGTAGCTTTCGTATCGGAGAGCCTTCGTCGCTTTTTCAAGCCAGGGGATCGCCTCATCCAGCCGCCCCTTCTCGATCAGGTAGGCGCCGATATCATTATATGGGTTTCCAAAATCCGGATCGACCTCGATGGCTTTGTGACATTCCTGGATCGCTTCATCGTAACGACCCATGAAACTGTAGGTCCAGCCCAGAAACGTATGAGCCTCGGCTGTAGGATAGAGTGCCAGGGATTGCCTGTAATAGTCGCAGGCCTCCTCAAGCGCTCCGCTCATCTGGAACTCGTACGCCTTTTTGAAGAGCTCGAGCGCCTGTTTCCTTTCTTCTTCACCCTCCTCAATCATGGCTTCCGACCTTGCTCCGCGCCGTGTCCCACGGGATTTATGTTTTTAACTTCCGTTTTAAGCGTTTCTCGATGCTGGCCACCTTGCTGTTTAATCGGCCTCGATGTCCCTTCCGGTAATCAACCTTGATGCTGACCGAGATCCGGTTACAGTCCTTTTTCATCGCTTCAAAGCATCGCTTCACGACGCGGAATACCCGATCCCACTCTCCTTCGATTACCGTTCCCATGGGGTTGAGTCGGTACTCGACACCGGATTTGTCGATGATCTCCAGAGAACGGGAAACGTATTTTCCCACGCTTTCGCCCTTGCCCAGAGGGGACATGCTGAACTCCATTAATACCATGATCTCTTCTCCTGGTAGGAACGTCATTATAACATAGGCCCTTCATGCTGTGATATTCGAATGGATCGGGAACAGGGAGGAGTACCATGGTCCGGTACCTTAGCAGGCTGTTGAAAAAGTCCGTCTGCGGCGTTCTCGGCCCCGCCGGAATCCTCACGTACCTACCTCGTACGCTCCGGTTCCGTCGAGGCCTGCGGCCTTGCATCCGGAACTTTTTGAACAGCCTGCCCGTCAAACGAGCTTTTCAACACCCTGTTAGAGAGAGGAGTCGTTCTCCATCCGGTCGAGATCCAGCTCCACATTCCAGTAGAGATAGTCCCGCCAGCTTTCGGGGAGGGTCTTCAGCCCGATCGTGATCGTAAAGGTGGGGCTCCATCTAGGTTTCACGGGCTGTTTGATCAAGCGCATCCTGGCCTCTTCGGGGGTGCGGCCGCTTTTTTTGTTGTTGCAGGACAGGCAGGCCGTCACGATATTTTCCCACGCTTTTTTCCCGCCGCGTGAAATTGGAGTGACATGATCAAACGTCAGCTCTTCAGTCCGGAACCTCTGACCGCAATACTGGCAATGGTGTTTGTCCCGGGCAAAGATGTTGGCCCGGGAGAATTTCACGGCGTGGTGACTGTCCTTCAGACGGATCATCTTCAGCAGGCGAATCACGGAGGGGAGTTTGATCGTGATCGAGACGGCATGGATTTCCTTGTCGTAAACCTCCAGGACCTCCACTTTTTCCTGCCACATCAGCGTGATGGCCCGTTTCCAATTCACCACGCGCAGCGGCTCGAAGGTCGTATTTAAAAGAAGCGTCATTTCCATGGGTTTTCCACTCTCTCATTATAAAACTTTCTCATAAAAAATCAAGAGGCGGCCGTCTCGGAAGCCCGATTTTTTGATTGAATAGCCGGGACCATTCTTATAAAATATCCCTCGTTCGCTGCTCAAGACGATGGTATTGCGCGGCTGGATCGTTTTGAATACTGAAACCCATCTTCCATGAAGGAGGATATGACGCGATGAGCGAGTATGTGACCGTAGCCAAGCCGGAAGATCTTGCCCCCGGCGAAGGCCGTGTGGTGGAAGTCCAGGGGAACGAGGTGGCCCTTTTCAATCTGAACGGCGCTTTTTATGCGATCGACAATCTATGCGTTCATCAAGGGGGGCCGCTGGGGGAAGGATTGCTGGAGGGCGAGAACGTGATCTGTCCCTGGCACAGTTGGAAGTATAACCTGAAGTCCGGCGTCTGCCCGACGAATCCCTCCGTGAAGGTCAAAACCTATTCCGTCAAGATCGAGGACGGCCAAGTCAAGGTGGCCCTAACCTAAAAGAGGAGCGATCATGCCCAAGCCGACGCATCACATTCTGGTCTGCACGCAGGCCCGGCCGCCGGATCATCCCCGCGGGTCCTGCAGCGGGAACGGTTCAAAAGAGGTCTTCATGCGCTTTATGATGGAAATGGCGCGGTTAAACCTGGTTTTTAAATTAATCGTCACGGAATCCTCCTGCATGGGTCCTTGCGCCTTCGGGCCGACGGTGGTGGTCTATCCCGACGGCGTCTGGTACCAGAAGGTCACGCCGAACGACGTGGCTGAAATCCTGGAACAACATATCATTAAGGGTCAACCGGTCAAGAGATTGCTCCTTCCCGACGCCGTCTGGGGCCCTTAGC